>JBLHOI010000009.1:0-15230 GCA_047621375.1 Glaciecola sp. | reverse complement strand
TCAAGTGCGCCACTCATGCCATTACATGATGTGCAGGCGAAGCCTACAATACCAAAGCCTAAGGTTTCTAGTTCAGGTAACAACCCCGCTTCTTCTAAATATAATTGCACAGCTTTAGAGCCGGGCGCTAAGGAACTTTTTACCCAAGGTTTTCTCAATAAACCCAACTTATTCGCGTTGCGAGCAATCAGTCCTGCTGCAATCATGTTGCGCGGATTACTGGTGTTAGTACAACTAGTAATAGCGGCGATAATTACAGCGCCATCTGGCATTTTACCTTCTTCATTTTCTACCACACCACTAATGCCTTTTGCCGCTAAATCAGCAGTAGCTACGCGGCTATGTGGATTGGAAGGGCCCGCTATGTTGCGTCCAACTGATGACAAATTAAAGCTCAATACTCGTTCGTATTCTGCAGTGACTAAATCGTCTGCCCACAAACCCGTATGCTTGGCATATTGTTCAACTAATTTAACTTGGTCATCCTCGCGGCCAGTTAACGTTAGGTAGTCGATAGTTTGTTTATCAATATAGAACATAGCCGCCGTTGCGCCGTATTCTGGAGTCATGTTGGAAATGGTTGCCCTGTCACCTAACGTTAAGTGTTTAGTACCTTCACCATAAAACTCTAAATACGCAGAAACGACTTTTTGAGCACGTAGGTATTCAGTAAGTGCGAGAACAAGATCGGTTGCTGTGATACCTGATTGCGGTTTACCTGTTAATTCAACGCCAATAATATCGGGTAAGCGCATATATGAAGCTCGCCCCAACATAACGCTTTCAGCTTCTAAACCACCAACGCCTACCGCAATAACCCCGAGGGCATCGACCATTGGCGTATGACTGTCAGTTCCGACTAAGGTGTCGGGGAAAGCCACTCCGTCTCTTGCTTGAATTACAGGTGACATACGTTCTAAGTTAATTTGATGAAGAATACCGTTACCTTGAGGAATAACGTCGACATTTTTAAATGCAGTTTTTGTCCAATTGATGAAATGAAAACGGTCTTCATTACGACGATCCTCAATGGCTCTATTTTTTGCAAAAGCGTCCTTTTCGAAACCGCCATGCTCGACGGCTAATGAGTGGTCAACAACCAATTGAGTGGGTACCACAGGATTAACTTTTGCAGGGTCGCCGCCTTTGGCCGCAATGGCATCTCTTAAACCGGCTAAGTCTACTAGTGCTGTTTGGCCAAGAATGTCATGACATACAACTCTGGCTGGAAACCAAGGAAAGTCTAAATCACGTTTGCGCTCTATAATTTGCTTTAGGCAGTCAGTTAAGATTGCCGGATCGCATTTTCTAACCAAGTTTTCAGCTAACACTCGTGATGTATAAGGCAATGTTGCATAAGCACCTGCTTTAATGTTATTTACGGCTTCTCTGGTATCGAAGTAGTCTAGCTGACTATTTGGTAAGGGCTTTCTGTAATCGTAGTTCATGACAAATCCTAGGGTTCTTTAGGTTATCTGGTCGCTAATGAATGCACTTTTGTGAATTTGTATACACCTATGGCATAAATTAATTGTATCAGAGGCAACTAAGTTCTTAAGCTAAAGGCACTGTTCTAAGCGCCATTTAGACTATTAATGCTTACAATAATTATCTATTTTCGATCGTCACAACTGGACGCAATTTTTCACCTATATAATCAGCGGATGGACGAATAATACGGTTATCAGCTCGCTGCTCCATTACATGCGCAGACCAGCCTGTTAGACGGGACATTACAAATATTGGAGTGAATAATTTAGTTGGTATTTTCATGAAACTGTAAGCTGATGCATGAAAGAAATCAGCATTACAGAATAAGCCTTTCTCACGCTTCATTACTTCTTCACAACGAACTGACACTGGATATAGGACTGTGTCGCCAACATCTGCAGCTAGCTTTTCAGACCAACTTTTAATGATGTCATTACGTGGGTCTGATTCAGAATAAATCGCATGGCCAAAGCCCATTATTTTTTCTTTACGCTCAAGTTTACCCATCATTTCTTTTTCGGCATGATCAGCTGAGGTAAAACCTTCAATCATCTCCATCGCCGCTTCATTTGCACCACCGTGCAATGGTCCACGAAGCGTACCTATCGCACCTGTTACACACGAATGCATATCAGAGAGAGTAGATGCACAAACGCGAGCAGCAAAAGTCGATGCATTAAATTCATGCTCGGCATACAGAATTAATGATACGTGCATAACTTGCTCATGCAGTTTTTTGGGTTTCTCACCATGCAACATATGTAAGAAATGTGCGCCGATTGAATCATCATCAGTTTCAACGTCAATACGAGTGCCGTCATGTGAAAAGCGATACCAATAACAAATGATACTTGGGAAGCACGCTAACATGCGATCAGTAACTTGGTTTTGTTGCGAAAAATCAACCTCTGTTTCAAGGTTTCCAAGCATCGAACAACCTGTTCTTAGCACATCCATTGGATGTGCGTTCGCAGGAATACGCTCCAGTACTTCTTTGAGAGCCGATGGCAGAGAGCGTAATCCCCGCAGTTTGGTTTTGTATGCGTCAAGTTCTGTTTGTGTTGGTAAGGTGCCTTTAAGAATAAGATAAGCGACTTCTTCAAATTGGCATGTTGCAGCGAGATCTTTTACGTCATAACCACGGTACGTAAGGCCTGATCCAGATTGACCTACTGTCGATAAAGCGGTTTTCCCAGCCACTTGACCACGTAATCCAGCACCACTTAATACTTTTGCCATTTTCTTCTCCGTAAATTTTGTCGGTCTAAGTTATAGGTTCTTATTATCTGCAAACAAAGCGTCTAGCTTTTGCTCATAATCGTGATAGCCAAGATAATCGTATAAATCCATACGCGTTTGCATTGAGTCGACAACAGCTTTTTGATCGCCGTTGACTAAAATTGACTCATACACCATTTCTGCTGCTTTGTTCATTGCTCTAAAAGCACTGAGTGGGTAGAGCACCATAGCTGCTCCCCATTCTCCAAGTTGTTCTTTATTCCACAATTCGGTTTGACCAAATTCAGTAATATTGGCCAGAATTGGAACGTCTAAAGCGTCAGCAAATGCGCGATAATGCTCTTCTGTTTTTACCGCTTCAGCGAAAATACCGTCAGCACCAGCGGCAACATACGCTTTTGCTCTTGCAATGGCTGCTTCTAAACCTTCTTGCGCAAAAGAATCGGTGCGAGCCATAATGAAAAAGTCGGGATCGGTACGAGCGTCTGCAGCTGCCTTGATTCTGTCGACCATTTCTGCGGTTGTTACGATTGCTTTATTTGGGCGGTGACCACAACGTTTTTGTGCAACTTGGTCTTCCATATGCACCGCTGCGGCCCCCGCTTTTTCCATGTCACGAATGGTTTTGGCAATGTTAAAAGCGCCTCCCCAGCCGGTATCAATATCAACGAGTAGAGGTAAGTCACAAGCCGAAGTAATGCGGCTAACATCAACCAAGACATCATTCAGTGATGTCATTCCTAAATCGGGGAGTCCGTATGATGCGTTCGCCACACCGCCGCCGGAGAGGTAAATAGCTTGATGGCCAATTTTTTTTGCCATCATTGCTGAATAAGCATTGATGGTACCGACTATTTGAAGTGGGTTATTGTCAGTCAATGCTTGGCGAAATCTTTTACCTGCGCTCATAATTTACCTCGTTTTTTGTAGTGGGAGTAAAGTGGAAAAACCACAAACCGGTTTATCTCAACCGAGCCTCAATATTTTGTTTTGAATATAGAATGTGCCTACGCATCAGCATTTCAGCGAGTTCTTCGTCGCGATTGCTAATAGCCTGTACGATATGCTTATGTTCATCAAATGCAGTACTAACGCGAGGGCCAGCCATACCTAATTGCACGCGATACATACGAATGAGATGATAAAGACCATTAACCAGCATCGAAATGAGATGATCATTTTTACTACCAACAATAATACGGTAGTGAAAATCGACATCTCCTGCTTCCTGATAGTATGTTTTGCCGCCTTTCACTTCTTGAAAGTGAGTATTTAGCAATCCCTTTAAATCTTCAATTTCGGCATCTGTCATATTTTTGGCTGCTAATCTTGCTGCCATGCCCTCGAGTGACTCTCTTACTTGATACAGTTGAATAAGACCTTCGAGTGTCAATGCTACGACCCGAGCTCCGATGTTCGGTTTGCGTTCGACCAAGTGGCAACTTTCTAAACGATTAATTGCTTCTCGCACAACCGCCCGACTTACACCGTATTTTGTGGATAATTCCATCTCACTTAATTTACTTCCAGCTTTAATTTCACCCTCGACAATGTCACTTCTTAATTGAAAAAAAGTCTTGTCGGCTCCGGTGATGGCCTGTTCAGTAAATGCGATCATTAAATTCGTCTAAATGGATGGATTGTCGACAATGTAGTTATAATTAGTCTAAAAGTCAATATTTAAACCTCACTTTGTCGACAATACTGCTAAAGTCTTATAATTGAGATAGTTAAATAAAGTACGCAGAGAGCAAAAAAAAACACCCACTTTTGCAAGCAGGTGTTTCCCTATTTCGTAAAATGCATTACTACAAATTAGCGAGTCGCTTTGGTTTTCACTTTAGCCGTAACTTTCACTTCAATACGGCGGTTCGCTGTATGCGCTTCGGCAGTATTTGCAGAGTCTTTCAATTGCGTTTCGCCATAACCCACTGCAGTTAAGCGTGATGCGTCAATACTGTATTTGGTAACAAGCATCTTTTTAACTGAATTAGCCCGTTTTTGTGAAAGAAATTGATTATATTCAGCACGACCAACAGAAGAAGAATGACCTTCAATAACTGCATTCGTATTACCGTAGCGCTTCATAAAATTAACAAATTCAACGATATTATTAGCGTTGGCGTTTTCGATTTGACTACTGTTATTAGCGAATAAAACGTCGAGTTCAATAGACACTTCTTTTTCTAATAATATGCTACAACCGCCAACATCTACTTTGTCAGATATAGGAGTTTCAAGGCATTTGTCATTGCTATCCAATACGCCATCGCCGTCTTTATCTAAATCGACAGCACAACCTTTAGCGTTTACCTTAGTGCCTGGCAACGTATTTGGACAAGAATCATTGATATCTACAACACCGTCTTTGTCAGCGTCTTTAATTTCACAACCATTAGCCGAAACTATTATTCCAGCTGGTGTGTTTGGACATTGGTCAGTGCCGTTTAATACGCCGTCATTGTCCATATCAACACCACAACCCGTCGCATCTACTAACGTTCCAGTTGGTGAGTCAGGGCAACGGTCTACAGCATCGTAAACGCCATCCTTGTCAGTATCTTTGCGAACTGCAGCGGCATCTGTTTGACCAAATATATAAGCTAAACCAAGTTTTGCACTGTAGTCATTATATGCTTGACCGAAATCGCGGTATCCCGCAATTTCAGTAATAACGCGCACGCTGTCACTGACTTCCCAATGTTTGCCAACACCATAGCTCACCATCCGGTAGTTATCTTCGATAGATTGCTCGCGTAAACCTCCAAAAATGTAGGCTAAGTCGTTATCCAAAAAATACATTGCATCGGCGCCCAACATGACGCCATCATCACCAAAGCCAGGACGGTTAGGACCCTGCATGTCCAAGAATAAGCGAGAAAGTTCAAAACGAATAGCCCATTTAGGATCGAACCGGAAACCTACCTCGCCTCCTAATGCTTTACCGTCGTCTAAATAACCCAAAGGCTCAGGTTTATCTGAATCGGGGCTGTAATATTGTGCAAAACCACCGACCCAGTTTTCGTAGGGCGGGGCCTCTTGGGCCATTGTATCAGCAGACATAGTTGACAGCGCAACTGTTGCGAAAAGCAAAGAGCGTTTCATGATTGAATTCCTTTTATCCAAATTAAATAGTTTTGATATGACCCAGTAATTATCGCTCAGATTAAAATTAATTTCCAATTAAAGCGGTACCATTAGTAAGATTTTATGTAATATTTTCTAGTTAATATCGTTCTAGAGAAATGAACTGCGACGCTTAACTGCAAAACTGAGGATAATGTTCTGAATGTCGTCTTTATATTAAAGCGAGTTAGGGTTTGATGAATGTAACTGCTGCCGTTATTGACATTTTTGGCAAACGCCGTGCGCCTCGATGGTTTGACGGTGAATGACAAATGCATTTTGTTCTGCTTGTGCTTCGAGCGTCTCCTTTACACCTGCAGACTGAATCTCCTGAACATCTCCACAAGTATCGCAAATCAGGAATTGTACTGGATGGCTACAACCAAAATGATGGCATGCCATAAAGGCATTTGTTGATTCGACTTTGTGCACTAGACCCAGCCCAAGGAAAAAATCCAATGCTCTGTATACGGTTGGTGGTTTAGCGTTATCTTCGGTTTTGCGTAACTCATCTAATAAATCATAAGCGCCAATAGCGCTCTCCTGATTTAACAAAATTTCATAAACTCGCTCACGAAGAGGAGTGAGGCGAGCTCCTTTGTCTTTGCAGTAGGACTTCGCTTTCACTAAAAGTGCTTGGTTTTGCTTAGATAACACCAAAGTATTTTTCCCATTTACAAAAATTTAGATAATGCGCTTGATTTATCGACAGTATAACACCGGAGTTCACTTCGACAACAGTAAAGGCCGCACTTTGTTCATAATTATAGAAACAATTAATGCGATTTTTTAGCATTCTGATTTACATATTCAAGTTGCAGTTGTCTTTGCAAAAACATTGATATTAATATAGCGTTAGCGACCCACAATCAATACCCTTTGAGAGTTGACGGGCATCTACTAAGGTTAGTTATGACAGCAACAACAAAAACTAAACGATACTTTATTTTTTCGAATGACAGATTATTAGTACCGTCAGAAGCCGATTTGCGTTCGGGTGTCGATTTGTTAGTGGATCTCGCGCAAGATATTTTTGCTGAATATGCGGATCAAATGATTCAAATACATGCCAATGCGTATGCTGAACATTACCTTGTTGATATGCAAAAAGAAATACTCGAACATGTTTCTGTTCGCTCAATCAGTTTGCGCGAAGCCGTCATGACTATGCCCAAAGAAGACTTTCAACACGTAGCTCAAGCTTGGCAATATGCCGTATTTTTGCGAACGCATAAGTTTTGTGGTCGATGTGGCTCGCGGATGGATCGTGTGGGTTGGGAAATGGCAATGCATTGTCACACTTGTCAGCATCGCAGCTACCCGCGCGTTTCTCCCTGTATTATTGTTGCTATAAGACGTGAAAATCAGATTTTGTTAGCGCAAGGTGAGCGCCAGAAAGAATCGGGTTTCTTCTCTATCTTAGCTGGCTTTGTGGAAAGTGGCGAAACATTAGAGCAAGCGGTGCATCGCGAAGTTTTTGAAGAGGTAGGTATAAAAGTCAAGAACGTTGAGTACTTCAGCAGTCAACCTTGGCCATTTCCACATTCTCTTATGGTTGGTTATACAGCTGAATATGACAGCGGTGATATTGTCGTTGATGGTAAAGAAATCATGGAAGCCGATTGGTTTGATATTGATAATTTACCCATAGTGCCACCAAAATTTTCGATTGCCGGAAGATTAATTGAGGAAACGCAGAAAAGAATGGTAAAAAATTCGCTATAATAGAATGAAAGTCATCTCGAACTGGATAAATAGAATGAGTCGCTGCATAATTAGCGCCTTATTAAAAGCCAGTTGTATGTTAACGAGTCAGTTTCAAATTTCACAATGAGTAAAGCATGACCCCATTAAAAAACGATAGATATTTACGTGCCCTTTTAAAGCAATCAGTTGACGTCACCCCTGTATGGATGATGCGTCAAGCTGGACGTTATTTGCCAGAATACAAAGCGATACGTGCAGAAGCCGGTAATTTTATGGCGTTGTGTACTAACCCTGAACTAGCCTGTGAAGTGACTTTGCAACCCTTGCGTCGCTTTCCTTTGGATGCCGCTATTTTGTTTTCAGATATTCTGACTATTCCAGATGCTATGGGTTTAGGGCTGTATTTTGAGGAAGGCGAAGGTCCAAAATTTAAGTCTCCGATCGTCGATAAATCGGGTGTAGACAAATTACCTATCCCTGATCCTGAGCTGGAACTGAAATATGTAATGGACGCAGTACGCACCATTCGCAAGAATTTGAAAGGCGAAGTTCCTCTCATTGGTTTTTCTGGTAGTCCGTGGACATTAGCTACCTATATGGTGGAGGGTGGCACAAGCAAAGCATTCACTAAAATTAAAAAAATGGCTTTTGCAGAACCCGCTATTTTGCATGCACTGCTAGATAAGCTTGCTGACTCGGTGATTTTATATTTGAATGCGCAAATTGCCGCGGGAGTGCAATCAGTTATGATCTTCGATACTTGGGGCGGTGTTTTGAGTCCACGCGATTATAAGCTTTTCTCTTTGCAATACATGGATAAAATTGTTGCGGGGTTAACTCGCGAATATGATGGTCAAAAAATACCAGTCACGTTATTTACTAAAAATGGTGGTATGTGGTTAGAGTCGATTGCGGCCACTGGTTGCGATGCTATTGGTCTGGATTGGACTATTGATATTGCCGATGCAAAAGCTCGCGTTGGCAATCAAGTCGCCTTGCAAGGTAATATGGATCCATCAATTTTGTACGCTCAGCCTGAGCGCATTGAACAAGAAGTTCAAGACATACTTGCTGGATTTGGCGAAGGTGAGGGGCATGTATTTAACTTAGGGCATGGAATTCATTTAGATGTGCCGCCGGAAAATGCCGGCGTTTTTGTTGATGCCGTGCACAAATACAGTGCTCAATATCACAAATAAGTCACCACAAAAACGTATGTACTAGTAAAAAAGGGTTTTCTTAAGTTAGAAAACCCTTTTTATTTGTGCTTTGGCATTCCTTTTTCTACACTTCTAGCCAGCCTCAGCGTTTTCCGATTTACGGTATTTCTATCTAGGCCACTATTTACTGCTTTGTTCTGTGGCTCGTTTTTATGAGCTGCATTAACGTCAATAACCTCTGGTTTACCACTCTCATGCTGTGTTACCTCAGTTAAAGCCCATTGAATATGTTCTTGCACCATCTCATCGGGGAAATCGATTGCATTCTGCAATGCAGTTTTGATTTCGTCGGTTTCCTGTTGTGTGTGAACAATTTGATTGCCTAATCCAACAGCAATATTTCGTTTCCATTTCCGATAACCAATTCGTCTAATCGCAGACCCTTCTGTGTACTCTAAGAACTCCTTTTCCGTCCATTTGAATAAATCTAGTAATGAACGATTGTGCAGTTTTTGCCTTGCAAAGAAGTCTTTTTCTTCGGTCACCTTTGCATATTTGTTCCAAGGGCAGACAAGTTGGCAGTCGTCACATCCATAAACTCTATTGCCAATGGCTTTGCGATAAACCAATGGTATTGCATCATCGTTCTCGATTGTTAAATATGAAATACACTTGCGAGCGTCGACAACGTACGGTTCTATAATTGCCTGCGTTGGACAAATTGAAATACAGGCGGTGCACTTACCACAGTTTTCCTCAACAGGCTGGTCGACTGGTAAAGGTAAATTGATGAATAGCTCACCCAAAAAGAAATATGAGCCAGCTTCTTTATTGATTGTAAGTGAGTGCTTACCAGTCCACCCAAGACCGGCTTTTTCGGCAATGGCATGCTCAAGCACGGGGGCTGAGTCTACGAAAGGACGAAATGATAAGTCTTGGGTGTATTCCTGAATTTGTTCAGCAAGCTTTTGCAATTTTTTGCGAATGACTTTGTGGTAGTCTCGCCCTAAAGCGTAGCGACTAATATAGGCAGTAGACGATGATTTTAAATTACTTGCAAAGGACGCGTCTGGTGGCAGGTAATCCATGCGGACACTAATTATACGCAAAGTGCCTGGGACTAATTGATCGGGTGATAAGCGTTTATCGACGTTGCGCTCAAGAAAGCTCATGCTACCCTGGTAGCCATTCTCAAGCCAGTCGTTCAAGGCTTTTTTGTGCTGACTTAGATCAACATCACTGATACCAATTTGCTGAAAGCCTAGCGCCTTCCCCCAAGTCTTGATATTGTTGGTGAGCTGGCTCAAATCTATTGAATTAATAACTGACATTTTCTACGGATAAATTCGCATGTTGCATAAAAATACGACTTCAAGTCTAACACAGAAACTCTATCGTGCTGATCAAGTTAAGCATTTTGAATTAGAAGCCGCCGCTAAGCTGGGTCTTTCGAAATTTGAACTAATGCAACGAGCAGGCAAAGCGGTATTTGAGCGGTGTGTTTCATTTATGCCCAACGCACAGACCTATTTAATACTGGTAGGTGTAGGCAATAATGCAGGTGACGGGTATGTCACAGCACTAAATGCAGTGAATGCAGGTAAATCAGTTATTTTATGTGCCGTTGACCCAGAACGAGAGGTTACTGGTGACGTCGCAATGGCTCAAAAAGCTTGGTTGGGCAACGGAGGTAAAGTTGCAGCTTTTACTCCAGACTTACTTATCCGCAGCGACTTAATTATTGATGCACTACTAGGTATTGGCATTTCAGGTATTATTCGCAACGAGTTTGCTGGTGTGATTGACGCGATTAACGATTCAGGACTTCCTGTCGTTAGTGTCGATTTGCCCAGTGGCTTGGATGCTGACACTGGCGAATCGCTCGGTCGCTGCATTCAAGCTGATATTACCATTACATTTATAGGTATTAAGCTAGGTTTAACCACAGGAGCAGGCAAGCAATCCTGTGGGCAACTGGTATTTGAAGATTTAGGCATCGGTAAAGTCTTCGCTGAGCTAGCTAGAAGTGATGCTAATGCGCTTGATATTGCGCACTTTAAAGGGCTCGCTCCAAGACCTGTGCATAGTCATAAAGGATCCTATGGTCGTTTGTTATGTGTTGGCGGTAACTCTGGTATGGCTGGTGCTATAAGATTGAGCGCCGAGGCTGCATTACGCAGCGGAACGGGCTTAGTAAAAGTTTATACTCACGAAAGTTCAAAAGTACAGATTAGTGCTGGGCGCCCGGAAATTATGGTTACTTCGACTAATTTGGAGGATGCATTAGCTTGGGCAACTTGCATTGTGATTGGTCCTGGGCTCGGTCAAGATGACTGGAGTAGAGCAACTTACGAGACAGTTCTACATTATTGCCAAAATAACCCTAAGCCAATGGTTATTGATGCCGATGCCTTAAATATTATGGCAAGTACGGCATCCTTCGTTAACATCGAAGACTGTGTTATGACGCCACACAGTGGTGAAGCCGCAAGGCTGTTGAACGTCAGTATTGAAGAAATAGAAAACAATCGATTTGTTTTTGCTCGTCAATTAGCAGAACGATATCATGCAACATGTGTCTTAAAGGGTCCTGGAACTATTATTGATGACGAAAAAAATTCTTGGGTTTGCCGGCATGGCAATCCCGGTATGGCGACTGCGGGTATGGGCGACGTGCTCACGGGTATTATCGGATCATTAATGGCCCAAGGCGTGAGTACTCCTCTAGCATGTCAGTATGGTGTTTCATTACATGCAAAGGCCGGTGATATAGTTGCTGGAAAACAAGGCCAAAGAGGTATGCTTGCGAGTGACTTATTTGATACAGTGCGCTTGTTAATTAACGAGTAATTACAAATAATAAAGAGTGTATGAGCACCATGTTGAAGAACGAATTTACAGCTCATTCTGAAGATGAGACAAAAAGTCTAGCTGTGCAATTGGCTAAGGTATTAATACAGCAAGGTTTAGGTGGTTTAACCTTTTATCTCAACGGCGACTTGGGTGCAGGAAAAACAACATTTACACGTCATTTGGTCCAAGCTTTAGGACACAATGGGAGTGTAAAGAGCCCTACTTACACTCTGGTTGAGCCTTATGAGATTAATAATATAAATCTATTTCATTTTGATTTGTATCGTTTGGCTGATGCAGAAGAGTTGGAATTTATGGGCATTAGAGACTACTTTAACGACAATAGCATGTGTCTTATTGAGTGGGCTGAAAAAGGCTGGGGTTTACTTGCAAAACCAGATGTGGAGTTAAACATCAAAATTGACAACGTTGATGACGATAAACGGTTGTTCGAGTTTGTCGCCGCAACTGATGCTGGCGAACGTGTATTAAGTAAATTAACGTAGTAAGGGTTATAGGCAAATAAAATTCGTAAATTGGTGGTAGTCAGCATGCTACCCACCAACACTGTGAAATGGGAAGACCACAGGGTAATATTGTATAGCTTAATACTGTGTTAATCTTGAATTGTGATTGTCGGAACAATAAGAATAAAAAATACAATGAACAAGAATGTAATTGCATACAAAGTAGTGAGCTTAATACTAACTCTTTTCGTTAGCCTAGCCTCGTATGCTCAAGCAAAATCTGATATTACGGATATTAGAATATCTCCAAGCGATGACAATATTCGCATCGTTGTTGATATTTCAAAGCAGACTAACTTCTCCCATTTTAACCTACAATCTCCTGCAAGACTGGTTGTTGATTTCGAAGATACCAGCAGTAAATTCAATTTTAGCAAAGTAGATAATAGCAATAGTTTGATTAAAAAAATCCGTTATTCAAAGCCTAAGTTGGCTTCCGATATGCGCATGGTGATTGAATTAACTAAAGATATAACAGCGCAATTGTTCTCGTTGGAACCTAGCGCTGACTTTGGGCACCGGATTGTGATTGATTTAAATCCTCCACCCGCAGTTATCAACACTGCTGTACCTAAACGCGACAAAAATATCATAATTGTTATTGATGCCGGACATGGTGGAGTTGACCCTGGTTCAATAGGACCGAAAGGGACGTACGAAAAGAACATTACATTAAGTATAAGTAAAATGCTTGAAAAACTCATTAATGAAGAACCGGGCTTACGCGCTATTATGACCCGCACTGGCGACTACTATATTAGCCCAAATGCTCGTCCCGGTTTTGCAACCAGAGCAGATGCTGATTTACTTGTCTCTATTCATGCGGACGCATTTACTACCCCACAGCCAAGAGGAGGGTCTGTTTGGGTGCTTTCTAAAGGCCGAGCCGACAGTGAATTAGGTCGTTTATTAGAAAAAACAGAAAGAAATTCTGAATTGCTTGGATCAGCCGCTGATGTCATTGGAGATCGCGATACAGAGAGGTATTTCGCCGAAACTATCTTTAACATGTCGATGGATTTGTCACGCGCTTCGAGTTACGACATTAGTAACAAAGTAATTAACGAGATGAAGAAAGTGACGAGGATGCACAAGAAAATACCTCAAAGCGCTAGTTTAGCTGTGTTGACTGCATCAGAAACCCCTTCGATTCTGGTTGAAGTTGGTTTTATTTCAAATCCTCAAGAAGAGAAAAACTTGAATTGGCACGCATATCGTCAACAATTAGCAGATTCATTATTTAAATCTATTCAACTGTTTTTTAAAAATGCACCGCCCGAGGGCACTTTATGGGCCCAAGAGCGCGACGATCAGCCGAGAAAACATAAAGTAAAAAGTGGTGAGTCCCTTTCAATTTTGGCAAAGCGCTACAATGTTGAATTAGACAATCTACGAGCAGTCAATAACATAACGGGTGATTTGGTGAGGATAGGTCAAACATTGACTATTCCCGCATATTAACGTAGCAAAACGATGACTTAACTAAGCGAAGATACTAGCATTGACTATCAAAATACTCCCAGCTCGACTTGCTAACCAAATTGCCGCCGGCGAGGTGGTAGAGCGACCTGCATCTGTTGTAAAAGAACTCGTTGAAAATAGCATCGATGCGGGTGCTACCGATATACTGGTCGAAATCGACAAAGGCGGGCATAAGCGGATGCTTATTCGTGATAATGGCAACGGCATTCCAAAAGAAGAATTGAGCCTGGCATTAAGTCGCCATGCCACGAGTAAGATCGAGGATATTGACGATTTAGAGTCTATTACGAGCTTGGGGTTTCGTGGCGAAGCGTTGGCAAGTATTAGTTCTGTGAGTCGTTTAACGCTGACCTCAAAAACTGATGACCAAGCAGAAGCATGGCAGGCTCACTGTGAAGGTCGCGAAATGGAAATTCAACTAAACCCAGCCGCACATCCAAAAGGAGCTTCGGTTGAAGTGCTCGACTTATTTTTCAATACACCTGCCCGACGGAAGTTCTTACGCGCCGAAAAAACAGAATTTCAACATGTTGAAGAGGTATTTAAGCGCATCGCATTGAGCCATTTTGAAGTCGGTTTTACACTCAAGCATAATGGTCGTGTCGTGCATCGCTATCCTGCTGTACTGCCAGAATTTAAAGATAAAAGAATAGCTGCAGTTTGTGGCCAAGCATTTTTACATAGTAGCATTGCAGTGCTCGGTGAATATGAAAACGTATCAGTTGTTGGCTGGTGCAATGCCGTCGGGCAGGGGCGCGGGACTAACGATTTACAATACAGTTTTGTGAATGGTCGGATGATGAAAGACCGTGTTATTTTGCATGCGATTCGACAAGCATTTGAGGGTATGATTGATTCACAAACTTACCCTGCATTCGTTTTATTTATCACCATGCCGCCATCAGAGTTGGACATTAATGTACACCCAGCCAAGCATGAGGTGCGCTTTCATCAAAGTCGCCAAGTGCATGACCTCATATATAAAAGTATATCGGGTGCTCTATTGCTGAGTACTTCAACAGATGCTTTTGAATTCGATAAGAATGAACCGGCTGAATTGCTAAGTGGCAACGTGACTTCATTGTATGAGGTGCCAAAGCATGCATATCAGCAGCCTCAAGTCAGTTCTCAAGACGAAAGTTCAAGTAACACTGATTTATCTGAGGCACAAACGCCAAACACCGACTATATAGCTTCATTGCGCTCAAGTAAGGCCAGCGCTCATAACGCGAGTGCTTCACCTGGCTATAACCCCCAAGCGAAAGGCTTCGAGAATAAAGGAAGTAAGGGTAACCGTTATCAGGGGAGTTCTTATCACGGGCTTGGTCAGGTTAACAAAAACGTGGCCAATCAATATCAAAATTTGATGACTGCTAATAGTAAATCTTCTGCAAGCTACCCAAATAGCGGCAGTCCGAACGGATCCGCTTTGTCGTTTTTACTAACTGAATCAAAGCAACTCGTTTTTGTTCATAATGAAAAATTGTGTTTTTTGCCTGCTTACCATCTTCCTGCACAAGTTTTATATCAACAAATTCAGATATCGAATGTGCAACAACCGCTTTTAATGCCGATCTCCGTGAAACGAGATATAGCAGGGGCTGCGCACGAGCCTGACAAGCAGGAAAATCAGCAAACTGTGCAG
>JBLHOI010000008.1:0-15259 GCA_047621375.1 Glaciecola sp. | reverse complement strand
ATTAAAAATGCAGTTAACGTCGGTAGAATCGACATAACTGAAGTAAACAAATCAATCAAACCTTGATGTCGTTGAATACTCGCAATGCAAGTAAGTTGCAGTTTAAGCGCGGGCTACCGAGGTCTACTGACAAGAATAAATAAATATTAAATGGAGTAAACCTACTATGCACGCCGATAAATATGCTTATGCAGCCAACGTTAATAATCGCCTCGAAACGCGCTTGAGTGACGAGGTTATTTTGGCTGACTTAACCAGCATATTATCGGAGAGAAATATTAAAGCTGATCCTAAAAGTAACGCGCATTTTAGAAAAGGATGGCGCTCCGGTGGTGGTAGTGCGCTGGCGGTTATATTTCCTGGCACATTATTGCAATTATGGCAAAGCCTGAAAGTTTGCGTAAAAGCCAACGCTATTATTGTTATGCAAGCGGCCAATACCGGATTAACTGAAGGTTCGACGCCATGCGGCGACGACTACGATAGGGCCGTTATTGTGATCAATACATTGGCGATTGATGGGCTATTTCTAATTAATGCTGGAGAACAAGTTATCAGTCTTCCAGGAGCAACGTTGCATCAACTCGAAAAACAGTTAGCTGGCATAGGTCGCGCTCCTCATTCCGTTATAGGCTCCTCTTGCTTAGGTGCATCGATTGTCGGCGGGGTAGCAAATAATTCTGGTGGCGCTTTAGTTAAACGCGGACCTGCTTTTACTGAGCTGTCAATATATGCACAAGTGAATGAGCATGGTGAATTGATACTGGTGAATCACCTAGGCATTGATCTTGGCGATTCTCCAGAATCTATATTGACCAATTTGCAGAAAGGCGATTTTGCACATAAAACGGTTCCTCACAGCCATAAAATGGCATCTGACAACGAGTATATCGAGCGCATCAAAGACGTTAATGCCGATTCACCTAGTCGATTCAATGCTGACAAACGACGTCTTTTTGAGTCAAGCGGCTGCGCTGGGAAGCTCGCAATATTTGCGGTTCGTCTTGACACTTATCCGGTTGCAGCGCGTGAACAAACCTTTTATATCGGGACAAATGACACCAAGGAATTAGCACAGCTAAGAAAACAAATGCTGTCACGTTTAACTAACATACCCGAAGTAGGTGAGTACATGCACCGAGATATTTTTGATATTTCACAAAAATATGGCAAAGATACTTTTTTAAGTGTGATGCACTTAGGAACCGATCAATTACCTCGTTTATTTTCTATCAAGGGACGTATTGACGCTGCGCTGAATAAGCACAAGTGGTTGCCAAATGCATTGACTGATAAGTGTATGCAAGGTTTGAGTCACTTTTTTCCGCAGCATATCCCCCAGCGCTTGCTAGCTTATCGAAAGGACTATGAGCATCACCTTATACTGAAGATGAGTAACGAGGGAATTGCAGAAGCCGACCGTTTTTTGTCAGAATTCTTTAGTAAATCAAAAACAGGCAACTTCATTGTGTGTGATGCGAATGAGGCAAAACGTGCTTATCTGCACCGTTTTGCTGCTGCAGGAGCGGCGATCCGTTACCATACGATGCATGCAAAGAGTGTGGGTGATATTTTAGCGTTGGATATTGCGTTGCCAAGAAATGAAATTGATTGGCTTGAAAAGTTGCCAGAAGAATTGGATAAACTTCTTGATAAGAAGCTCTATTATGGCCACTTTTTTTGCTATGTGTTCCATCAGGATTATATTCTAAAAAAGGGAGTCGATGCGCAAAAAGTGAAAAAGCAAATGTTAGCTGTTTTGAATAGCCGAGGGGCTAAGTATCCAGCAGAACACAATGTCGGACATCTATATGAAGCAGATTCCGATTTACAGTCTTTCTATGAATCTCTTGATCCGACAAATACTTTTAACCCTGGCATTGGCAAAATGGATAAAACGAAGCGCAGTTGTGCTTGTTGCCTTTAATTACTGGCACAGAGACGATGGTTATTCCTGCGTATATGAATGACTATAAAAGTAAGTATTCTATGTTTATATATTACTAAAGTCATTGAAATAGGCCAGTAAGAAGATTATTTGAGCAAATTCGGCTATGTTTTATTTTAAGACTATCATTTTTCTGAATTCATGAGTAAAAGTCATTGTTATGATTGGTAGTAAAAAGTACTGGTCATACAAGTTAACTTATAAAATAGAATCCCCCCTAATCTGCCGTAATTACCTGTTTTTAAAGGATTGAGCCATTATTTTCATCGATAATAATGTGTGTAAATAAAATAACCCTTCGAAAAAAACCGATAACAACGAATGTAAAAATCGGTTGTATATTCTTGATAATCGCGCATTATTATACGTATGTGAATAATTTGTAAATGACAGGATGGTTTATGCCGATAGTTAACGCCAATTTGATTGACCAGGAAAGTGTGGTGTCCCCCTTATCAATGCTCTATAAATGGGAGCAAGAAACGCCTGACAATCTTTATATGACTCAGCCAACAACTGATGGTGAACTCACGTTTACGTGGAGTGAGACGGCAAAAGAAGCACGAAAGATTGCAGCTGCTTTGTTGGCAAAAGATTATCCAAAGGGCAGCCGCATAGCTGTTCTGTCTAAAAATTGTGCGCATTGGATGATTGTTGATTTAGGAATAATGATGGCAGGTCATATTTCTGTTCCAATTTTTTCTACTGCGGGTAAAGAAACGATCAGTTATGTGTTAGAACATGCCGGTTGCCCGTTAATTTTCGTTGGGATATTAGACAACTACAAATCGCAAGAAGAAGCTGTGCCTTCTACTATTGAGAAAGTGGGATTTCCGTACAGAGGAACAATTGGTATTCCTTGGGAAGAGTTTACTGCTATCGAACCGTTGAGTGACAACCCGACCCCTGATATGAACGAAATTATGACAATCATATATACGTCAGGCAGCACAGGTCAGCCTAAGGGAGTTGTTCATACTTACCAAACCATTTGTTGGGCTGCGCGTAATTCACTAACCGCAATGTCAGTTAATCAAGATGACCGAATGTTAAGTTATCTGCCACTTGCACATATTACCGAAAGAGTATTGGTTGAGCTTGCTAGCTACTACTCTCGTATGCAAATACATTTTGTTCAGTCTTTGGACACATTTACAAGAGATGTAAATGCATGTCAGCCTACGTTATTTATTTCTGTTCCGCGTTTGTGGACGAAGTTTCAGCTAGGTGTATTAGCTAAATTACCGCAAAAGAAGTTGAGCTTTCTACTCAGTATTCCTTTTGTAGGCAAAAAAATAGCCAAAAAGATCCGGAACCAAATGGGCTTAGGTTCAGCTAGATTATGGGCATCTGGTTCTGCTCCCCTCGCACCTGCAATTATCGATTGGTTTCACACCATTGGTATCGATATCTCAGAAGGTTGGGGTATGACTGAAAATAGCGCATACGGTACAGGCAGTGTTCCATTTAGAGTTGATAAAATAGGTTGCATAGGAAAAGCTTACGATGGGGTTGATGTTAGAATTGCGGAGGACGGCGAGATACAAGTGAGTTCTCCATGTAACATGATAGGTTATTATAAAGAGCCAGAAAAAACGGCAGGTGTGTTTACTAATGACGGCTTCTTGCGGACGGGCGATAAAGGCACAATTGACTCAGAGGGATTTGTAACAATTACCGGCCGATTAAAAGACATTTTTAAAACCGAGAAAGGTAAGTACGTGGCTCCTGCGCCAATTGAAGCAAAGCTAATGGAAAACCCAATTGTAGAGCAAGTTTGTGTTACTGGTACAAACTTACCGCAGCCAATTGCGTTGCTCGTTCTTTCTGAAAAGGCAAGACAGCATAATAAAGAGGGTATTGCGGAGAGTCTGCGTAAAACGCTTGTTAACGTGAATAGCACGCTTGAAAGTCATCAGCGACTAGACCGAATTGTTATATTTAAGGATGAATGGTCAATAGAGAATGATCTACTAACGCCAACGTTAAAGGTAAAGCGCCACGTAATAGAAGAAAAATTCAAATCTATAATATTGACTGCTCACAAAGAGGACGTGGTCTGGAACGATTAGAATTATCACTGCTGAATGTGCGGGTGCAGGGTTATAGATAAACTGAGTTGGGGTTGACTCGGCTGACTCCTCGTTCAACGTTTTTATATTTATTCTCAAAATGGCTACTTACTCTTTAAGTAGCCATTTTTGTTTATGAACAACAGTGGCCTTAACTAGGATATCTATTTTCAAGTTGCTGATATATAACATCAGCGTAGTCATTTATTTTGCTATCAGTTTGTGCCAACACGTCGACTAAATGTTCATTATCTTCTTTACCATGCCACTCTTTAATATATGTTCCTTCTTTGTATCCATGGTCTTGTCTAAAGAAATTTAGAATGTTTTTCCCAACATATTGAGAGAATAAAGTGTTTGCATCCATTTTGGCTTGTTCTACAATTTTTAGAAACAATGACACGTCAAAACGTTTAGCAACACACAACCCTGCCATTAGTTCTAAGTTTTCAACCAGTGTTGCTTCACTAAAGTTAATTTTATTGCCATCAAACGTCACTTCCGTATGAGACTCTAACAGTGCGCTTGCAATGGTACTTGAGGCGGCATTAATGTCGCCGTCATGCTGAATGATTATGTGAGACAGGGCAAAGTGCCAGATGTCCACTAACTCCATTTGTACTTGAGGAAGATCTAATTTTTGTGCTTTCCACCATTTCCACCCATGATGTTCAATGGCTTCTACTGATTCGATCATAGCTGCTCTTAAATAGCTATAACCGGCAGTTAACCATTGTGGATTGACTTTCTTGTTCATGTCATCTTGGAGATTAAGCATGGTGTTAAGTTGAGTACTTGTTAACATCAATCTTCCTTTCAATTTTAGTTAAGTTGACAACCCAACAACGGGTTAGCAGATTTATAGGGCAATAGTGTAGCTGTTTACGGGTTATTTTAATACTGCATTTCAATACGATGTTTTACACAGGGTAACTCAGCACTACTATTGTGCATTAAAGTGTATTCTTGCACTACAAGGCATCACCACGCCATTGGTTTTACAATTCGTTTATCTTATCCCTATGATTTTATTGGTTAAAAAAACTGGCTTTAATTTTGCTATACGTTTTGTGTTGTGTGTGTTCGTTTAACATCCTTTGCATTATTTGTGTGGTGCGTTGGTTTGGAACACCTTTTGCTCGGTAGATAATAGTCCTTTATCTGCCGAGTTTTTTCTGCTTTTTTAATGGTGATATTTTTCACATCCTAGTGTTAAGGTACGCCTATTCATGTCATAGTATATCCACAATGCATTGAACCATAATAAGAAAAATCAGCTTTGCTAACACTCTATCCCTCAAATAAATTAGAGCATTTAAGCTACCTACTGCAAGCCGTTATGGGTAGCAGCCAGCAAGCTATTTTGCAAGCAAAAACAGTACTGGTTGAAAGTACGGGTATGCAGCATTGGTTGAACTTGCAGTTGGCCGAGCATGCGGGGATAGCAATGAATATTGATTACCCAATGCCGACTCGCTTTGTATGGCAACTTTGTCGCGATATTCTTGGACATGACAAAGTACCAATGCAATCGACATATAAGCGTGAGGTAATGCTGTGGCGCATCGAACGTTTATTAAGTTGTGATGCGTTTGAGCAGCAGAATTTCGACGCCGCACTTATCGACTATTGGCAAGAAGAGAGCAGCACAACCGCTGAGTATAAGCGAGTTAATATTAGTAGATTGATTGCCGATACACTTGAACAATACCTTATGTTTAGGCCAAATTGGCTGCTCGCTTGGGAGAAGGGAGAATCGATTTTAACCGCTAACGTCACTAGCGTAGATAGCAGTGATGAAATGCATGGACCAAATAAAGTTGCTCTTAAGCACGAAGCTTGGCAGCGCTGGATTTGGCGAGAGCTAGCTAAGGAAGAGCCCAATCATCCAGTTAGATTACAGTTATTAGCCTTAGAACAGCTGGATAAGAAAAGCCATCTGCTGCCAACAGAAGTGTATTTTTTTGCGATTAATACAATGGCACCTCAAACCCTTGCCTTTTTCAATCAAATCGCTGAGTACACACAAATTCACTTTTTTCATTTGAACCCGTGTGTTGATTATTGGGGCGATGCAGTATCGGACAGAACCCTCGCTAAACAACTGCAACAAGGAAGAATAGATGCATGGGTCGAACAGCAATCGATTAACCCACTACTAAGAAATCTGGGTCAACAAGGTAAAGATTTATTCAACTTATTAGCACAATCTTCACATTATGAAATAAGTGCATTTGATACGGATTATCCACAAGAAAATTCATCGCATACATTATTGCATCAAATTCAGCATGATATTTTACAGGGAGAGGCTGGGGATATCTCTCAATTGGTGGACGTACAAAAAACGCTGCAAGATGATTCATTAGTGGTGCGTTCATGTCACAGTGCATTGCGTGAAGTGCAGGTACTGCATGACTATTTACTACAGCAGTTTAGTAGAGATGATGATCTGAGTCCGCGCGACGTTTTAGTCATGTGTCCTGCAATTGAAAACTATTCACCTTATATCGAAGCCGTATTTGGTAAAAGTATTACGGAGCTTAACAATGCTGATAAACAACGCATTCCATGTTCGATCGCGGATCGTAATCCTCTAGACGCAGATCCAGTGGTTGCTGCTTTTATGCAGCTTATGTCGTTGCCTGATAGTCGTTTTAGTGTGACCGAATTTTTAAGTTTTGTGCATCTTCCAGCAGTAATGCAAAAGTACGATATTAAAACATCAGAACTCGATTTATTTTCTTATTGGGTAAAGCAGTCGAACATTCATTGGGGTTTAGATGCCGAGCATAAATCGTCCATATTGGGTGTTGATAAAGCCAATGACGTGTTTACTTGGAAATGGGGTATGAGTAGATTGTTGGAGGGCTTTAGTCATGCAGACAACGATCTATTAATTGACGATAAATTATTAGCCCTCAATGAAATAGAAGGACAGTTGGGCGTAACTTTCGGAAAATTACTGCATTTACTGGAGAAGCTGGCGAGCTATGCCGATTCGCTTAAACGTTCACGTTGTATGGATGAATGGAAGGATTTCCTGTTTGCAATGAGAGATAATTTATTCGACGCTGGTTCTGTCGAGCAATACGCCTCGCAAACGATCACAAAAACCTTAGGTCAGTTTTTTGAACACTATCAAATGTCATTGTTTGACTACCTTGATCCGTCTTTAGCTACCCCTACAGACGCGTTATCACAGAGAAAGTGGAGTTATCAAACACTTCGTCAGGCTTTGCAACATGCGTTTACCTCTCCTGATAGCCAAAACCAATTCATGACTGGTCAAGTCACTTTTTGTTCAATGATGCCGATGCGCAGTATACCGTTCAAAATTATTGCTGTTTTAGGATTAAACGATGGCGAGTTCCCTCGACAATCAACGTTTGTTGATATGGACTTAGTGAACCACCTAGGAAGACAAATTGGCGACAGATCTCGCAGGGGTGACGATAGATATTTGTTCTTAGAAGCTATATTGTCGGCACGCACTGCATTATATCTAAGCTACCAGGGTAGAGGGATAAGAGACAATAAAGTGAGAGAACCCAGTCTGGTATTACGCGAATTTTTAGCTTATTTAAAGAAGTATCATCAGTTCGATAAAGTCAGCCAGCAGCCGCTGCATCCTTTTAGCATTAATGGGTTCTTATCTCTGCAAAATAACACCGACGACTTGTCGCAAAATGTACAACAAAACTTCGATAAGGGTTGGTATAGATTGATGACTAGTTTGCATTCGCCCGATAATATTGAACCCTCAATGCGTGCAGCCCAGCTGACAAAGCACAAGGAAGAACCATCAGAGGTAACGGTAATTATCGATGAATCGACGAAAGAGGCTGTAATTAGCGGTCAACATCAGCAATTACTGATTAAGCAAAAAGTGCGACTGACTGATTTGGTTAAGTTTTTCAAAAAACCGATAGCGTTTTTTGCAAATAACAGCCAGGGTCTTTGGCTGGATGATATTGAATCGAGACTATCGGATACGGAGCCCTTCATTGAAAACGGATTAGATATTTATTTAATGAAGTCCGATTTTATCAATTGTTTGCTAGAGTGCGAGAAGCTGGGATATTCCGAATCAGAAAAACAAGACGCAATAGATAGAATTAAAACGCGGTTAATGTTGTCAGGAAATTTACCTGATTATCCTAATTCTGAAGCACTCATCGAAGAAAATGCAGAGCAAAGCCAAAAACTGGTAACGGAGTTGGCTACCTATGTTTCAGGTCAAATAATTAGTGGTCAACTGAGTATTTCAAATGCGGTGATTGATTTTCATTTCGATTTATCCAACCTTGGTGGGGCTCTCGATTATAGCCTGAGTGGAAGCAGCTCTCGCCACCTTATTGGTACGTGGATAAAACATCTTGTTGTATGTGCTTTTACGAAAACTATTGATACTGATAAAGACAGTGATGATATGCAAGTTGGTGAGTCTAACTTAAGCTCTTCTGCCGTTTGTATTATTAAAAACCCGCAGTCAAAAATCGTATCGATAAAAACGGAACAATTTACTTTTATTGAACAAGCGCAGGCATTAGCCTATTTGTCGGATTTACTGGATGTATTTAATCGCGGCAATACCAATCCATTGCTGATAGCGCCTGACCTGGCTGATAAATTGATGTCCAGTATAAAGTCAGATCCTGACTTTGAACCTTATTCCGAAAGTGTTGAAACGTATTATCAACACCCTGAAATTTCAAATCGATGGTCTACGTTTTTTGACGCCACAAATTTTCCGTCACAATTTGTTATAGATAAATATTTTACTCATTATTTTCCTCATCACGTTGAAAAAGACCAAGGCACTCTGCGAGATTTGTTATCGATTTATCAGCCTTTAAAGAAACATATAAAGACTAAAAGTACTAAAAAGGTAAGGGGATAATATATGTTACAACTTGATCCTCTTAATCTTGAGTTGAACTGCCGCCATTTAATCGAAGCGAGCGCAGGGACAGGCAAAACTTTCAATATCACGCGATTATATGCTCGGTTAATTCTTGAAAAAAAATTATCGGTGCAAGAAATCTTGGTTATGACTTACACACGAGCAGCGACTGAGGAAATCAAGGGTCGAGTTGCCGCATTTTTGCTTGAAATACATAGTGAATGGCATACGGATGCGCCGTCAGAGTTCACACAGACGCTAGTTGAAAGAGTGGGGCTGGAGGAAGGCGATGCCTTGCTAACCGCTGCACTTTTATCACTTGATGAAGCTTCTATTTTTACTATTCATGGTTTTTGTCAACGGGTGTTAAAGCAGTTTGCGGTATCGTTAAATGCCGATTTGGAATTGGAATTAGTCACCGATTCAACAGAACTGATGATGCAAGGTGTGCAAGATTACTTGCGAGTGGCGACCAAAAATGAAGAAAGTTTTACTTTATTAGCTTCAAAAAATTGGCATATTCCTGATAATTTTTTTAATGAATTTAGAGCCGCAATTTCATCAGATTTGGTATTAACTCAGGTAACCATGGCGCAAGTGCAGCTAGACGAAAGTGCAAATTTAGCGCGCCAGTTGCTTGAACAAGCGGATCTGATCCAAACATTGTTGAGTGAATTGCGCCAAAATCAAACGCTGTTATTCGATGCTGCTGTTGTTGGACACAAGGAAGAAGCAAAACGCACACAAGAGTGGTATGTATTAATTGGCTGGTTTGAACAAGTGTTAACTTACATCCAACGCCACGCTGGTGGGGATGAAGCGCCTAGCGATGACAATAGCGCTGAC
Source organism: Glaciecola sp. (assembly GCA_047621375.1). Taxonomy (GTDB): domain Bacteria; phylum Pseudomonadota; class Gammaproteobacteria; order Enterobacterales; family Alteromonadaceae; genus Glaciecola. The sequence goes on along the minus strand of JBLHOI010000008.1, from coordinate 5,487 downwards.
AATGAAACAGGTCAGCAAGCCACTGACTTAGCAGGATCTAATCAGGTCGATTTATTACAATTATTAACGATGCCCCAGGAGGTGGGTGATTTTATTAATGGTAATAGATTTCGTTCATCACCTGAAGCTAAAGTCATATTGGAGCCACTAAAATTACTTAGGCTTGACATTAAAAAGTGGATCGATGGAAGCACAAAGAAATTAGATGAAAATGCACAATTAATCGCTGTACTTGCTGTTGTAAAACACGGTATTTATGCGATCCGTGAGCGTGTGGAAGAGGCAAAGAAAAAAGCACATGTCGTACTGTTTGACGATCTCATCAGCGTATTTTCCAATGCCTTACAAAGTCAGGGCCCAAATCTACTTGATTCAATTCGCAAGCAATTTCCTGTTGCCTTAGTGGATGAATTTCAAGATACGGATCGGCATCAATATCAGATACTAGACCTGCTCTATCCAAAGGCCGATAAGAATAGTTTGTTATTGATGATAGGTGATCCAAAACAGGCAATTTATGGCTTTAGGGGCGGTGATATTTTTGTTTATCTTGCGGCTAAGCAAGATGCCGATCATGTTTGGTTAATGGACACCAACTGGCGTTCAAGCGCCCAAATGGTTACCGGTTATAATCGATTGTTTTGGGGGCATTCCTTACAACAAAAACAAGCGCGTTCTGTGTTTGGCTTTGACATTGACTATGAAATTATTAAATCTACACCTCAATCAAAAGCGGCAGATTCACCACTGTTTGATCCCGAAGGTTTGCGAACTGCGATGACTTACATGTTGGCTTCGGATGGTATTGAAATATCAAGTGGCACCGATAACGCAAAAAGAAAGAAAATTGAGTTGGAGCAACAAGTATTAGATTGGACCGCTCTGGAAATAATGCGACTACTTAGTCACGCTAAAATTGGTGATAGTAATGTTGTACCAGCGGATATTGCTGTGCTGGTGAAAGATCGGGTTGAGGCAACCTTAGTTAAAAGCAGTTTGGATGCTGTTGGTTTAACGTCGGTTTATTTAAGTGATAAAACGGCGTTATTTTCAACGCCTCAAGCAACTGAGCTCTATCGAGTGTTAGATGCAATTTTACATAGCACGAATAGGTCAACTCTAGTTGCCGGCGCAAACTCATCATTGCTAACTAGTTTTATTAGTATAAATACCTCCGTCAGCGAGCATCAGAAAGTAATGGCCGAGTTACATGCTGATCTAATGCATCCAGAGTGGGAAAAACTGGTAGTTGCTTGTTTTGAATTAAAGGAAAAGTGGGCAAAACTCGGTGTTTTTAGTTTATTGCTGAGCCTAATTAAAGAAAACTATGCGCCACAAACGTCGGCTGAGCGAAGTTTAACGAATATGATGCATTTGGCCGAAGCGATGGCCAAAAATGCTGTTTTAAATAAATTACCTGAACAACAACTGGCTTGGTTGAGCCATCAAATATTTGATCATGTTGCGGATGAAGAGGTGCAATTGCGCCTTGAGAGTGATGCTAATTTGATAAAAATAGTGACTCAACATGGTTCAAAAGGATTAGAGTATCCGATTGTATTCGTGCCCTTTGGAAATAAATATAAAGACCCGCGTAAAAGAAAATTAAGTACCATTCAACACTTTAAATATCAACATATGCAAAGTGCTCAATCGATATATCAATTAGGTGCGACGCATGCGAGCTTAGACGAGTATGCAAAGCAAGACCATGCCGAGAAAATACGCCTGATGTATGTTGCTGTGACTCGAGCTGAGCATCGTTGTTACTTGGGTTTAGTCAATGACATTAGTAATAACGAGTCAGCTTTAAACTCAGCATTAGGGATCCCAAAGGAAACCTTAAACGAGTGTAAATCGCAAGAAGCGGCTCATGCAAAAGTACTCGATTGGATGAATACGCATGTGTTTGAACTAGACTGTAAGTCATCAATAGACGGTACTTTATATAGCAATAGTAGTGCTGTAAATGTTGATATAATGCCCGTTGTTTCGAACAAATATCAAGGAGTTGCCGAGGCCGTTATTCCCCCTTTCGAGGATGCAAAATTAGCTAAACGGTCGGCTTGGATAATCAGTTCATTTTCAAATTTGTCACGCTTCCATAAAAGTGACAGCAATGGCTATTATGATGTGGCATCGCCGAATCAAATTTCATTGCATGCAATTGAAACGGCGGATGAACATGAGGTTGTTAGTGTCGACCTAGCATCAGACGGATATCCAGAGCAGGCATTGGAGAACACCATTGCGTCCTCTTCCGCCATTAGATACCAGCTTGAAAAAGGTGCTGATACCGGAAACCTATTACATGATATTTTGCAGCAGGTTGATTTTCAATCACCTGATTGGGATAGCGCTGCTGTCGTGGCCTTATCAAAATATAAAGCATTGGACAATAATGAAGTTACAGCGGTTTATGAATGGTTAGATAGCTGTTTGAAAACACCGCTTATTGGTAATTTCTGCTTGTCCGACTTACCCGTAAAGCAAACCTTACGAGAGGCGGAGTTTTACTTCCCAATGCCGCAGTTAAAAGTGAGGCATGTGGCAAAAGTATTACAACAATACCGCAAGCATTTGCAAAAAAATAAAGGCTGGTCAGCGTTGAGTATATCGATGGCAGATATTCCAGAGCTGAGTGGAATGATGCACGGATTTATTGATCTTATATTTGAGCACGACGGAAAGTACTATGTTGCAGATTATAAATCGACACATCTGGGGAATTCGGCAATAGATTATCACACTGAAAAACTGCACAAAAACAATCAACATCATCTGTATGATCTACAGTATTTACTGTATTCATTGGCGTTGCACAAATATTTAAAACAGCAGCTTAGTGATTATTCCTTTGAAATACATTTTGGCGGCGTTTTTTACCTATATTTACGTGGTATGTCACCTGAAAGTAAGATTGCCGGTGGATCCAGCGGTGTCTTTTTTGATAAAATAGATCTACATTATATCGATTTGCTAGAAGAGTTGTTTAGTCAGGCTAAGGAAGAGGTATAAAGTTATGTTGTTTTCTATTCCTTCATTCATAGCCGAAAAGATAGCTTATTCATCTTGCACTGATTGCTTGCTCGCGTTGCATGACATCCAATCTATCGACTATTATTTTGCGAATAATGCGGTCATGAAACGTTATGAGCATGACGCCGAAAATAGCTTTTTCAACGACCAAAAATCGCTTTCTCAACTATTTCATGTATTACTAGCTCTGTCATATTTTCAGAGGCAAGGGCACAGTTGCCTAAATATAAGCGCGATCGCCGAAAAAACCTGCTGGTCTGAGGCTGATATTATTCAATATGAACCAACACATACTAAGCAGCTTACGAGATTCAAAGCGGGTTTTATATTTGCGAAAGAAACAGAACTTACCGATATTATTCAACGTTTTCATGCCATTTTTTCGCAGCGAAAGGATATACAATGGGAGCAGCCCAACTTATATACAGGGCGTTATGCACACTACGAAAAAGAAGTGGCTGATTTTTTTAAACAGCAACAAACGAAATGCATAATCGATTCCGAACCAGCGTTTACAAGCATACAAAAATGCGCTGATGAACTTTGGCCAGCTCTATTTCCCATTAACGATGAAAACACTATAGATTGGCAGCAAGTTTCTGTCGCTAATGGGCTAATATCGCAAACTGCAATTATTAGTGGTGGTGCAGGAACCGGCAAAACCTACACTGTTGCAAGATTATTATTGTCTTGGCTATATACACAAAAGAATGCCACTTCTAATCAGACTAAGCTTATGCTTGCGGCGCCAACAGGGAAAGCGGCACAACGTTTGAATGAATCTATTTTGGCTGAATTTACTCAATTACTTGGTTCGAATAAGCAAAATCAAATTACAACGTTGATTGCTGACTTGATGCCGATGATCCAAGCAAAAACAATCCACCGACTACTTGGTTTAGGTATGTATGGTATTGAGCCAAGGTACAATGAAAAAAACCAACTGGATTGTGATTTTTTAGTCATTGATGAAGTATCTATGATTGATTTAGCTATGATGACTAAGCTTTTGCGAGCGCTTCCTAAAACCGCAAAGTTAGTTTTGATTGGAGATGCAAACCAACTCCCCTCAGTCGAAAGTGGCGGGTTATTAAAAGACTTGGTTGATCAGGCAGCATGGGAAGATGCGTTAACGATAAATGATTATTCGACTCTTTATAGTCAATCACATATGGCACTATTAAATCAATTACTACCTAGTTTCCCGACAAACAATAGTCAGAAAAAAATAAGTACTACCCAATGTGAAACTGGCGTCAAAGATGATGACCAAGAATGCCGTCAACAAAATAATAGCAAGTTGTATCATTTTAATCATGTTACGTTTTTACAAAAAAGCATGCGCTCGCAGAGTGAGATAACTCAGTTAGCACAGAGTATTTTATTGGGAAGGTCTTCACAGTTTACAGCTTTTTTGTCTAATAAGAACAATGAGAGCGGGATTTCAAAGCTTAAGGAGAGCTCAGCAGCAGGCCAGTTGTCACTGCTGGCGCCAGAGCCTGAGACCCGAGCAGTAACATGGCATAAAGATGCCTATACACAAACAGGGACCGTTAACGCCGAGTTACTGACGCAAATTGCGCAGCGCTACGCGTGCATATTTGAAAGTCGCAATGTCAGCGACGCTATGCGGCAATTGCCGCAATACAGATTGTTGTCTGCGACTAAAAAGGGTCGTTTGGGCACAGAGTTTTTGAATACACAAATTGAACAACAGTTAAGAAAACGCTTCGTACATATCGACGTTGGGCAAAGGTATCGCGGTATGCCAATTATGATCACTCAAAATGACTATCGTTTGAATCTATTTAATGGCGATATTGGTCTGATATGGACCAATGAAGAGGATCAATTAGTCGCATACTTTCCTGATCCACAGAGCCCTGAAACTCTACTATCATTTAGTTTTATCTCACTGCCTGCGTTTGAATTGGTTTATGCAATGACAATCCACAAGACTCAGGGATCGGAGTTTGAGCATGTTGATATTTTATTGCCAAACTTACTGCCCGCTAATGCAATGGTCCATAGTAGTCAGCATTTAAGCAGGGAATTGCTTTATACCGGAGTGACAAGAGCAAAAAAGAGCGTAGGCATTATAGCTAGCTTGCCAGTACTTAATGATTGCATAGGCAAAACATCAATCAGATTTAGTGGTTTAAAACGAAAATTAGGGCGCTAAATTAGTCGTGTTATGATTTTATGTTTACGACGACGTCCATCAGCGACAAATGATAAAGTGTTGCCGTATGACGGTTCTTCTTCGTTGTCATTACCTGCTGAGTCGGGCATAGTTTCCCTCCCTTAGATACGGGTGATGAGACTTCAAGGTATACAGAGTCGGTTTTGCAATAATTCACCTCAGTTGTGAGCAAATCAACAGGTGCTGTAGGCATCGTAAGTTAGACTAAATTTGAGGTTAAATACTTATCTTTACTAATGATGCAG
>JBLHOI010000007.1:0-15525 GCA_047621375.1 Glaciecola sp. | reverse complement strand
GGCTTACTTCCCGGCTTTATCGTTGCCGGTACTGTTGGTTATTTTACAGGCGAATTTGAATATAATATTCGGTGGGAAATTTTAGATGTTGGGGCGTCAGCCGCTTCCTTGTGGGATAAAGCGTCGCCATTTGCAATTGGTTGGCCATCAATAGACACATTCCTTGCTTCGTTCCCACTGGCATTGATCACCTATATCTTGTTTTTCGGTGATGTGGTGACTGGCAACGAAATGATAGAACAAGCACAAAAATCTCGCAGCGATGAAAAGTTAGAACTCAATGGCAGCCGTGCGCATATGGCTACTGGCATTAGAAACATATTGATGGCCATTATCGCTCCGTTTTTTGCTACTCAAGGGGTGCTGTGGACCGGAATCCAAGTCGTTCTGCTAAAGCGGTGGACGCAAGGTCGTGAAAAGCTAGATTCAATTTTCGACAGTATTGGCAGTTTCTATGCTTTTGGTCTACCTTTTTTGTTTGTCTTCCTACCATTGGTTACTTTATTACAACCGCTATTACCGGTGGCATTAGCCGTCACCTTAGTGCTGACTGCGTTTGCTTGTGCTACGTTGGCTTTGTCGCTTGTTCAGGACGCTACAGAGCGCGGTGCGATGGTAATAACAGCGATGGCGTTCAGTGTATTTGAGCCTTGGATTGGCTTACTAGTCGGCATTATCACTATCATCGGTTTATGTGGATTTAATGTATTTAAACCTGGCGACAAAAGTTAATTACAGGAAGTATGCGCGGCAAGTTATATTTTAAAGAGTGCTACTATTGCGGACGGAGTGAATATTCCGTCCGCAGATTTCGCTCACGAATGAACTAATTTCCACAAAAAAATGCAACTCAAACACTGACAAGAGCCAAAAATGCAGCGCTTATGTAGTCCTATCAGTAAGCCTAACATCGGCTATATCCCTTTAAATTACAAAACTTTATATAGGTAAAAACAGCCTAAATATTGATTGCAGTTTTTTTCATTTGATGTGAATCTACGCATATTATCACGCCTCTTTTTGGAGACTCTTTTATGTCTGAAACTTTACCTGATTTAATTGAAGAGGTAATTAGCCACTCTGAATTGAGTGACAGCGGAATAGGCGTAGCAGCAATTATCGCCCAGGCCGATGAAGATGAGATGGCGTTGTTGCTCGAGTCTTTGCCTATAGAGCAACGTTTAAGCTTATGGCAGACTCTCCCTGATCATAAAAAGCTCGATATACTTATCGCAATGCGTGGTGATCCCCGTGAAGTACTTGTGCACGCCACAGAGCCCGAGCAATGGGATAAGCTATTTATTGGGATTGAAGCCGAAGGCCTGCTTGAACTTGCCAATTCGCTGCCTGAGGAGTTAGTTGAGCGTGCATATGCGGCGATGGATAGAGTGCAAAAACAGTACTTTACCGATGCAAACCAATACCCAGAAGAACAAGTGGGTCACTGGATAACGCACGACTATCTGGTGTTACCTTTAAATGCCAGAGTACGTGAAGGTATTCGTCTTATACGACGAGAAATGCCGCGTCATACAGATATGATTTTTCTCATTAACCGTTCTGGCCATTTTTCAGCAGCGGTCCCTATTGCTAAGATCTACGCGTTGCCAGAGCATGTTCCCCTTGTTGACGTTGCGTTGGACGATTTTCCAGTAATCAATGCTACAGATGAAGGCCAAAAGGTAGCCAAAGACGTTTTATTTTCAACCTATGGTGCTTTACCTGTTATCGATGATACGCGCAAATTAATTGGCAGAATTGATGTGACCACTGCATCGGAATTGAGCGAAGAATATTACGAACGTCAGCTAATGGCGAGTGCGGGTATGGATGAAAACGAAGATTTATTTTCACCGGTTCGCAGAAGTGCCAAAGCTCGAGCAATCTGGTTGGGGATTAACTTACTAACTGCATTTTTGGCCAGTGCCTTTATCGGCCAATTTGAAGCAACTCTGCAACAAGTAGTAGCATTAGCTGTTTTGATGCCGGTCGTAGCGAGTATGGGCGGAATTGCAGGTACTCAAACACTGACCCTAATTATACGCGGCTTGGCCTTGAAACAGGTGACTTCCGCTAACACTAGGGTATTACTATCGAAAGAATTAAAAGTCGGTGGATTAAACGGGTTTATATGGGCAATTGTAATTGGGTTAGTGGCATTTGCTTGGTTTGGAGATCCTATGCTCGGTATCGTTATCGCTATCGCCATTTTTTTAAATATTGTTGCAGCCGCATTTGCGGGTGTTTTTGTGCCCGTGATACTTGATAAATTAAAAATTGACCCTGCACTTTCTGGTTCCGTCATTTTAACAACTGTTACTGATATAGTCGGTTTTGTCGCGTTCCTCGGCTTAGGAACGATGCTGTTACTTTAGCCCCCCTTTTTTGCCCATAACGCTTGATTAATTTGGGTGGCTAAAGTGCCAATTTGCTCACGCATTTGTTTCACTGCATTGGCATATCCGTCGCTGCTCAAATCATCAGAAAGTTGAAAGCGAAATAACTTTGTTTCATCATTCTTTAACGACACTTCAAAAAAGCCTGACAATAGTAATTTACCATCTGCGGCTGGATAAAAATGCTGAATTGTCACCCTGATGCTTTCACAGTCACTGCACCATCCTACAAACTCACGTTGCTCATTTAAATTATTTAGGTCATTTAGAAGTGCGCGCTGAATAGCGTCGTCTAAACTGTCAGCCCAACTATGATAATTTGCCTTAATAAGTATGTGCCCACTATCTCGCATAACCAGATTATTAGTGCTTAAATAATCAGGAAGATTAATTTTTTCTAGTTTTATTCTGGCACGCGTCACTTTCTGCTTTTGCGCTAGCGGTTTTGCATCCAACAGATAATATGTTGGGACTGGTGCCTGTAACGTTATGCCACATGACATAAGCAAGAAACAAAATACGGTTAACGTTAATATTTTTTGCATATTAATTGCCTCCTTTTTTAGATGATTGTGGCTGTTTATCCATGCTTGCCGGCTCGCCAAAAATAAGTGAGTTGGGCTGATTCGTTACTTCTTTTACGATAGGTTTTATTTCATCTAATGTGACTTCGATTTTCTTTATCATTTGCTCAACCGAACGATAAACTTGAGAGTCTGGTTGTAAGCCCTTTAACGTCGCCTGCAGTTCTTCTAGGCTCAACTCTATCGTACTCAGTGTCATACTCGCTTTTTTAATCACGCCACCCGTCGTTTGGACTGTTTCATCGGCGCTATCTATCAATCCATTTATATTCGCAAGTGTGGCATTTAATGGTAACTTTTCCAGCTCGCCCAGAATATTTTCTAGCTTTTTAGTTAAACTTGCAAACCCACCTTGCGCCGCTGGTATTACGGGAAACTCGCCAAACTGACCGACCATGCCTATCGGATCACCACCGGGTTGCAAGGTTACTTTTAAGCTCCCAGTGATCAAATTCGCATTTTCAATAGACGCTGTTAGACCCTCTTTAATCCAGTCATTAACCATACCTTTGAAAATATCAACTGATATATACCCATTCTTCATCAAGCGCTCGGGTTCAAGTTTAATTAAAACAGGAATACGATCTTCTTTACCAACGCCAGCTATATCAATTATTTCCCAGAATTCCATATAGGGTTGACTAACCGTGCCAAGTCTAATGCCACGGTATTCTACTGGTGCTCCCTTGTGCAGGCCACCCACACTATCCTCAACCAAAATAACGTACTCTATGAACTTATAATCCCGCTGTTCATCAATACTTTCTTGCGAGTCGAAAACTTGAAATTGGTGATTTTGTGGCACACCAACGCCCGATTCTTCGCCATCAACAAGTCCAAACTCTACACCTCCAGCAACGAGTGCATCAAAGGACGCCATCGTTAAACTGATCCCCTCCGTCGAGGTGGTAATAGAAAGCCCATTCACATTCCAGAATGACGTGTTTTTAGTAACCAAATTATGAAAAGGAGCGTGAATAAAAATGTCATAGTGGGCTTCCTGTTCGAGATCATCATAGTATTTTGATTCAACCGCTCCCACTTCAAACCCTTTATGCAAAACAGGATTGCCTACTTTTAATGGCTTATTCCCGCGGGAAATTAGTTTTAAATGAATACCGTCTGCATTAAGTGATGTTACCGGGGGGGTTTCAAGCCCTGCAAATGTAAGCTGCTTAACATTTGACTTACCGGGCGATACTTCAATATAGGCACCCGATAGCAATGTACCAATTCCCGTAAAACCAGTGGCGTCAAATCGCGGTTTAACAACCCAAAATTCGCTGTCTTCGACTAAAAAAGAGTCCATCGATTTGTCCACTTCGATATCAACTAAAATAGTTTTTTTGTTTGCACTGAAACCAATTTTTTTGACTAACCCGATACCTACATTACGGTTTTTTAATACTGTTTTTTTCGCTTCCAAACCCTCCGCAGTCTCAAATTCAACTTGAATATGAATACCGCGATTTCGCCAGTCGTTATAAACCATTCCGATACCAATAAGGACTGCAATTATAGGCAAGATCCATATTATGGAAAAATTAGATTTATTGCTGATAACTGGCGTTGTAGCGGCATCGGCTATAGCAGATTTAGAATTCTGAATGCTTTCGGAATGATCGGTGTTTATACTTCCAGATTGTCCATTTTCTTTATTATTGTTGTTAGTCATTCTTCATCCACTTTATCCCAAAGGAACCTTGTATCGAACTTATGTGCACTAACCATTGTCATTATAACCACCCCAGCAAACGCTGATGCGGCAAAACCAGCTTTAATTGACATTATTTCGCCCAACTGTAAAAGCGCTACTAAAATAGCAACAACAAATACATCAACCATCGACCACTTGCCTATAAATTCAGTCACTCGATATAATTGAGTGAGATCATATTGTTTTATTTTATCAGCTCTATTTGCAGAATAGCATAGCCAAGCTAATGCGAACATTTTGGCTATCGGCAGAATGACACTCACGATCAAAATGACAGCCGCGATAAAATAGGACTCATGTTCTAAGAACAAAATAATCCCACCAATAATTGTGCTTTCAGTGGTGTCACCTAATAGTTCAGTACTCATAATAGGGTAAATATTTGCAGGTATGTAAAGCAAAACTGCGGTGACTAAAAGACTCAATGATATTTGAACACTATTTATAATTCTAGATGACAGTGCCGTATTGCAGCGCTTGCAGTGTGTTGAGGCGATAGGCGCTAATTGGTGACATACCAAACAATTGACTAAGCCGCTGTTTGCAGCTGTTACTGGTTTCATAAACTTATGCATCTGAAGGCTTCCTTGACTGTTCAATCCAACACCATAATCGATGATTGTCGATCATTGATACAATATGCGTGAATAGTGGTGCAAAGATAACGTATGCCCAAAACGATGATTCAAGTGAAATATCGGCCATAGACGTTACTTTTATCAAAGCAACTAAAACGCCAATCAAAAAAACTTCGGCCATCGACCACGGTAAAATATAACTCATTAATTTACCTAGCCACACTGCAGGTAATAGCTCGAAACCTAGAAAGGTAGACAAAATAATAAGGCAGACAGAAAGTAAATATAATGTAGGCAGAAGTAAAATAAAGGAAAAAACAATAACAGCAACAAAGTAGTATTCTTGAGAATATAGCTCTGTAAAAGCCTGTAATAAATTGATCGTCCGTGTTTGTTCATTTGATGAAAAAGAAATAAATGAAAATGTACATGCAATAAACATTAAAATTAGAGCGGTCAGACTCATCGCCAGTACATATTGTTTAGCGTTGTTGTGTCCAACGGCAATGCTGTGATTGCATCTGGGACAAGACAAGTTAGTGCGATGAGAAATAGCATTAGGCATTTTAATTAGAAGATCACACTCTAAACATGCGTGCAGCTGAGGTTGCGCTTTATTCATTGGTGACGAGTTGGCCTACATATCCGATATTTATAAGTATAAAGTATGCACAGAACAAGTAAAGTTGTGAAGTAATTGGCAAATGACTTTGCCTCTAAATTAGGCAAGCTAAAAGACGTTGGCCAATGAAAAATAGTGAGTACCGAATATTAGTATCGGATTTACATGCTAAGGTGTTATAGAATGGAGGCAAGTACCTATATTAAGCGTTGTTTAGTGATTGCAGAATGAAGTCAGCCCAAACCGAGTCATTTAAGAATAGCCTTATGGCTACGAGCACATCGACCGCAACGGACAAAAAAACCAATGCGAAGCCCGAAATGCATCCTAGAAATCCGCATAATTTAGGCTACGACTTTGTTAAATTAGCTGAGTTACATTCTCCTATAAAAGCGTGTTTAGCGCCGAACCCGCTGGGTAAACTAACCATCGATTTTTCCCAACCTTCAGCAGTAAAAGCGCTTAATGCTGGATTACTCAAGCAATTCTATCAAGTTCAACATTGGGACATCCCTGACGGTTTTTTATGTCCAGCAGTGCCCGGGCGTGCAGATTATATCCACTACCTAGCCGATTTACTCGGACAAGACAATGGCGGTAACATTCCTCGAGGAAAACAAATCAGAGGGTTGGATATTGGTACAGGGGCTAATCTAATATACCCAATAGTCGCTAGCCAAAGTTACGGTTGGAGTATGATAGGAAGCGACATTAATGAGGCTTCATATACTAGCGCTTGTCTTATTGTAAAATCTAATGCTAACTTACGAAAGCTCGTTAATGTGCGCCTTCAAAAACAAAAAAAAGCTATATTTTCTGGCATTGTAAAAGAAAGTGAGTCCTTTGATTTTAGTCTATGTAACCCACCATTTCATATCTCTGCGGACGCTGCTTTGGCTGGTAGCCGCAAAAAAAATAAAAATTTGGCGAGGCATAGTCACAAGCGCAGAGGCGAAGATTCAACAGCCAAAAATCAGTCTTCCCTCAATTTTGGTGGACAGCACAATGAGTTATGGTGCGAAGGTGGTGAATTTGAATTTGTTAAAAATATGATTAGTGAAAGTGTTGAGTTTAAAAATCAAGTTAAGTGGTTTACTTCTTTGCTTTCCAAAAAAGAAAATGTCGTTCCTCTGCTTAAGTTAGCAGAAAAGTTTGGTGCAACCGAATGTAAACAGATTAATATGGCACAAGGCGCAAAAGCGACTCGTTTTATTGCATGGCGATTTTAACCCGCGATAAATTTGCATAAAAACCGTCAACCTAAAAGCGGTAAAAATAATAAGGGACTCATTATGGCTTCTTCTGACAATCCTAAACAGCACTCTTTTAACCTTGAATATCCTGTTAATAACACAGAGCTAAAAAAAGAACATGAGTCACCGATTGGAGATATAGACGAAAGGGCGGCTATTCCTGAAGAAAATAGCGACCCAATGGAAGAGCAAGTACCTATTCAAAACGTTGCTACAGGCCCAGAATCGGCATCACCTGATGATAAATCAACGCCATTGTCTAATAAGGAAGCAGCGACGCAAAGCGTCCCAAAAATACATGAAATTATGGCGTCATACACCAAAGCGTCGCCGGCTTCTAATACCTTAGAAACAGTGACGCGAAGTGACAAAGAAACGCGTGAAATTGTAACACCTTATGCTTTTACTGTTTCTCCTGAATTGTTGGGTCAACCTTTAGCTACGCCTGCTCGACGGGGCGTTGCGATGCTAATAGATGTATTCCTTATTGCAGTACTAAGTGGACTCAGCGCCTTACTATTTGCCGGCTTTGTCGCCATGACCTTCTTTAAGGCTGATGGTCGTTTAAAACAACAAAAGCGCTTTACTATTATGCGACTTGCGCTGCGCGGTAGTGCTGCATCTTTGCTATTTATCATTGTATTTGCAATTTTCTCCGATAGGGGTGAACCCGATAAGTCTGTGTTAGCCGAAGCTTCGCAAAAAAAAGAAAATGCAGAAACCATGAAAAGTCTTCTTGATCTTGCCGCTGCACTCATCAACATAAAATGCAAAGATGATAGTGAATGTTTGCTTCAGTATGCAGAAGCAGTTGCGATCGGTGCTGCCGCAATGGAAGTCCCGGTGCAAGATATTAATGCAACAACAAGCGATATTGTGTCCCAAAAAGAATGGGACGATGAAAAAAAGTCATTGTTTATGGACAAATTTGTTCGCACATTAAACGAAGAACGCAATGCCTATAACGACGATATACTAGCAATCACCCAAGCGGGCAGTACCTCAGATCAAAGTAACACCGTTTATAGCCTAGTCAAATGGGTCGAAGGGATTATGTCTGACCTAGGATTAGGGTTAGGCTGGGCAGCACTCTACTTCAGTGTATTTACAGCTTGGTGGCGGGGACAAACTATCGGTAAAAAGATTGTAGGCATTGAAGTGGTTAAATTAGACGGAAATTACCCTTCCTTATGGGAGAGTTTCGGTCGCTATGGTGGCTATGGAGCTGGTTTTGCGACAGGTCTATTAGGTTTTTTGCAAATATATTGGGATCCTAATAGGCAAGCTATCCAAGATAAAATATCAGAAACGCTGGTGCTTCGTTTGCAATCGAATGTTACTAAGCAGTAGGCTGATTTCGTGGATAGTAGTTTTCCTTACCAAAGGTCTATAAAGGACATTAAATGAGTGCTTCAGTTTTACTCGCGGGGTTCTCTCTCGGAATGTCACTCATACTTGCTATTGGTGCCCAAAATGCATTTGTACTTAAACAAGGTTTGAAGCAGCAACATGTCTTTGTAGTTTGCCTCATTTGCGCCTTGTCTGATGCTATTTTAATCTCGGCCGGTATTGCAGGTTTTGGCGTCATTGTGCAAAAATTTCCACTGATTGAACAGATTGCAAGATACGCCGGCGCCGCATTTCTATTTTTTTACGCTACAGTCAGTTTTAGAACTTTTTTTACGACCGAACATACATTAAAAGCAGGAGGAAAAGAAGTTACTAGCACAGTTACAGCGGCATTAACCTGCTTAGCATTTACCTGGCTAAATCCGCACGTTTATTTAGACACCTTCATACTACTGGGTTCTATTTCTACCCAATATGACGGCCAACAACTTGCTTTCGGTGTTGGGGCGGTAACTGCATCTTTTGTGTTTTTCTTTTCGCTTGGATATGCTGCCAAATTACTCATTCCAGTGTTTAAAAACCCTAAAGCATGGAAAGTTCTTGAATTTATAATTGGGTTTGTCATGTTAGCACTGGGTATTAGTTTACTGGTTTAAATACCACGTAAACATGTACTCAGGCTAATCTTAGCAGACCTTATTGCTCAATTTTTATAAATCAACGTCCAATTCTTTCAGTTTTCTGGTTAATGTATTACGTCCCCAACCTAACTTTTTAGCAGCATCTTGTTTATGTCCATGCGTGTACTTTAAAGCTCGCTGCAATAGAATTCTTTCAAAAGAAAGCATTGCATCGCTCAAAATATTGTCATATCCGGCGCCTAATTGCGAATCGGCCCAAGCAGATAGCATCGTCGTCCAGTCATTGCTTTGTTGCTCGACCTTCAAATCACCCGAAGAAGCCAACAGCTCTGGTGGCAAATCAGCGGGATGGATTTCTTTGCCACTAGCCATAACAGTTAGCCAGCGGCAGGTATTTTCAAGCTGGCGAACATTGCCTGGCCAGCCTAGTTGAGAAAGAACTTTGGCAGCCGATTTAGTTAATATTTTAACTTCAACGGCTAATTCTTTTCCGGCTTTAGCTAAGAAATGGTTAGCCAATAAGGGGATATCTTCGCGGCGTTCATTTAATGATGGAATATGAATACGAATAACATTTAAACGGTGATATAAATCTTCTCGAAATTTACCTTCTGCAACACGTTTTTCAAGATTTTGATGTGTAGCCGCAATAATACGTACATTGACACTGACAGGATTATGTCCGCCCACTCTATAAAATTGCCCTTCGGCCAACACTCTTAACAAACGAGTTTGCACATCAATAGGCATATCACCAATCTCGTCTAGAAATAAGGTGCCTCCATCAGCTTGTTCAAAACGACCTTGGCGTGCTACTTGCGCACCCGTAAACGCTCCTTTTTCGTGACCAAATAATTCAGACTCGACTAAGTCAGCCGGAATAGCAGCCATATTTAACGCTACAAATGTATTTCCAGATCTGGGACTGTGCTTGTGTAACGCAAGAGCAACAAGCTCTTTGCCTGTCCCTGATTGCCCATTTATCAACACGCTAATCGAAGAACGAGATAAACGTCCTACTGCACGAAAAACTTCCTGCATCGCCGGCGCTTCACCAATAATCTCTGCCGTTGGATTAAACTGAGCAACTTGTTTTAACTTACTTTGTTCTTTGGCATGCTCAATTGCACGTTTGGTTAACGTGACCGCTTCGTCAATATCAAACGGCTTTGGCAAGTATTCGAAAGCACCTCCTTGGTAAGCATTAACCGCACTATCTAAATCAGAATGTGCAGTCATGATTATAACCGGCATTTCAGGGTACTGTTGATGCACTTCTTTGAGTAATGTCATGCCATCCATTTGTGGCATTTTCACATCTGAGATAATGATTTGTGGTGCTTCGCCAGATTGAAGTTGAAGCAGCAAATCTTCAGGGTTTTCAAAACTGACACAGGCAATGTTGGCTGCTTGCAATGCTTTTTGCAAAACCCAACGAATAGAGCTGTCGTCATCGACAATCCATACTGGTTCATTCATAACTATTCGCGCCTTTTCTTGATCGGTAAGTGGAGGGTAAATTCCGTGTTTCCAGGGTAACTCTCTACGTCAATTTTGCCATCGTGGTGATTTGTTAGATTTTGCGCTATCGATAAACCCAAACCACTGCCATTTTGCTTTGTTGTCACCATTGGATAAAATATAGTGTCTCTGAGCTCTTTAGGAATCCCTGGCCCATTATCAATAATACTAATTAATGCGCTTAGCCCGTAACGTTTACCTTTGATCACGGACTGTCTTTCAACCCGTGTTTTTAGTGTTATACATGCATTTTTTGTTTTGTCTGACTTCAATGCTTGCATACTATTTCGTGCAATATTTAGCAATGCTTGCTGTAACATGTCAGGATCGATATATAGATCTGGTATTGATGGGTCATAGTCCCTTTCTATTTTTATTGCTATCTCTTGGAGCGTATCTACATAAATAACTGAGCGAACTTTCTCAATAACCTCGTGGATATTGGTCCACTTCATTTGTGGCAAGGAGTTAGGACCAAGCAGTCTATCAACTAGTGAACACAGGCGATCAGATTGATCAATAATCATCTGCGTAAATTCTTTTTGAGCCGGATTTATCAGTTCTTTTTCGAGTAACTGCGCTGCACCGCGAATGCCACCTAGAGGATTTTTGATTTCATGAGCTAACCCTCTGACGAGCTCCTTTGCTGCTTCTTGTTGTGCATATTGCGTAACTTCTTGAGTTATTTTTTTCTGCTTATCAATTTGCTTTATTTCTAGTAGCATCATCCGCTGGCCATCAATATCGAAACAAGTTGCCGTCATATCGGTCAATATACAACGCCCATCTTTAAAGCAAAGTTGCACCTCGGTTTCACTAAAATCTTCTTGGTTGCGGAGTGCTTCTTCAAACGTCGAACGTTCAACTCCATCATCTAAAAAAAACTCATAAAATTTACGATCATGAATTTGTTTCAAGCCTGTTTCCAGCATTGCTAGAGCAGCATCATTGACATATAAAACATCAAAACTCTCATCGATAATGATAACTGCTGTTTTCAACATATTACGCAGTTGAAAGGGGGATAAATTAATTGCTGCTAAACGGTCGTCCATAATGTCCTTGTGTTGCACTAAGATTGTGCAATGCACTATATTATGCGATTTAGTTACGTAATTAAATACACAGTAGAAATTAGCTTGCTTAACTTTATACCGAATTAAACGCAGGAATGTAGGGTCCCGCAATGCTGTATTATTTAATTACTGTTAGTTCGAGGCTTAATTAGCGCTGAAGGTTTGTGCATAAAAAAGCGTCTTACAGGAGACGATGCAATTACCTTGCCCGAAGCGCTAACAAAATTGATTTGGTAGGAATACTCACCTCTAGGAAGATCCTTCACCAAAAATGTACCTGAGGTGGAGCGCAGTTTTAGTTCGTGCAGTGAGAGTTCGTAGCGGCCGGGGGCATTTGGCGTTACTGAAGCACTAATGGTTACGTTGCCCGTTGTATTTCGAACCGTACCATCAATGGGAGGAGAAGTAACACTAAGTATATGCTCAACCGGTTTTTTCTGTTTAATGGTTTTGAGCTGTTTCGTCTTAACGGCTCGATTTTGTAAGACAGTCGTCGTATTAGAATCTAAATCTATTTCGACGGCTCCCAGTGTTGGTTGGTCTGAATAGCTAATTGTTCCGTCTTTGTTTACTGTTTTATATATTTTACCTGCGTACACCGAAGGCGACAGTGCTAGACCGACGATGACCAACGCCATAAAACGTTTTAATATTGCGAGCTTTGCTATATTCATTTAAGTAACCTGAGTGATCTGTTACCAGTGTAGTCGTTTTTATATAAAAAAAAAGCCTGTAAACACAGGCTTTAGTATAGATATTTATATTTAGTTAAAGCAGAACCAATGCATTATTAATGTATCGATGCAGCGCCCTAAATAATTAGCGCCTATACGCTATAGTACATTTCAAATTCAACTGGGTGAGTTGACATGTTAAGTTTTTCAACGTCAGCAGACTTCAGCTTTATGTAAGCGTCAATCATATCGTCGCTCATTACGCCACCAACGGTTAAGAACTCACGGTCCGCGTCTAGTGCCGCCAAAGCTTCCTCTAATGAACTGGCGACCTTTGGGATCTGGGCCGCTTCTTCAGGAGGTAAGTCATATAAATCTTTGTTCATTGACTCGCCCGGGTGGATCTTGTTCTTTATTCCGTCAATACCAGCCATCAATAAAGCAGTAAACGCTAGGTATGGATTAGCTGATGGGTCAGGGAAACGAACTTCGATGCGACGCGCTCTTTCACTCGTTACATAAGGAATACGTATAGAAGCCGAACGGTTACGTGCTGAGTAAGCTAACATAACTGGTGCTTCAAAACCTGGAACCAAACGCTTATATGAGTTAGTTGATGCATTGGAAAAAGCGTTGATTGCTTTTGCATGCTTTATAATTCCACCAATGTAGAATAATGCTTCATCTGAGAGACCCGCATAGCTGTCGCCAGCAAACGTATTTTTGCCGTCTTTCGTAATTGACATATGGCAATGCATACCAGAACCGTTATCGCCGACTAGGGGCTTGGGCATAAAGGTAGCTGTTTGTCCGTAAGCGTCTGCAACATTATGCACCACATACTTGTATATCTGAATTTCGTCTGCTTTTTTAACCATTGTGTTAAATTTACATGCGATTTCATTTTGTCCTGCGGTAGCGACTTCGTGGTGATGTGCTTCAACAACTAAACCCATTTCTTCCATGACAAGGCACATTGCACCGCGCGTATCATGCGCAGAATCAACAGGAGATACTGGGAAATAACCGCCTTTAACACCAGGACGATGTCCTTTGTTACCGCCTTCGAATTCTGCACCAGAGTTCCAAGCTGCTTCTTCAGCATCGATTTTGAAAAACGAACCAGACATATCTGTGTGGTAACGAACATCGTCGAATAAAAAGAATTCTGGCTCTGGACCAAATAAAACAGCATCACCGATGCCTGTAGACTTCAAATACGCCTCACCACGTTTAGCAACTGATCGCGGATCGCGATCATAACCTTGCATCGTCGATGGTTCGAGGACATCGCAAGTAATATTAATCTGTGTTTCTTCCGCGAACGGGTCTAAAACCGCCGTTGTAGGATCCGGCATGAGTACCATGTCAGACTCATTGATGCCTTTCCAGCCGGCAATTGAAGAGCCGTCGAACATTTTTCCTTCTTCAAAGAAGTCTTCATCTACTTGGTGTGTAGGGATAGTAACGTGCTGCTCTTTACCCTTTGTATCCGTAAAGCGTAAATCAATAAATTTTGCTTCGCTTTGTTTAATTAGCTCTAGTGCCGACTCAATTGACATACTGTCCTCCGATAAAAAAATGTCATTGCATAGACTTTGCGTCCACACAAATGTTAAAAACTATTCTATAAGCCTTCAAAATAGCTGTGCAAAACTATAAGCGATATTCGTGCCATATAGCAATGAAATAAAAGCCCTCGTAAATACTGGCTTGGCATTCATGCATACGCGAAATGACATCACCTCAACGCACCAAAAAGATCCAAAATTGAGCAAACATGGTGCAATAACGCTTAAACGTGTTTTTTTGGTGCATATAAACGAATAATAATGCGTTTATATCCGCTACCTTCGGCGCTTTCAAAAAATCACTGTTGTGTATTAAAAAATTATTATGCAAATAATTCACCTACTTTTCTGTCGTATTATCGTAAAAAGATGTCTGCATGTGATTTAATGTAAACGTTAAGAAGAATTTTACCGATAAAAAAACCAACAAGGATGATACGATGAATTATGTAAAAACTGCGTTCTTTACGCTAGTAATTAGTTTAACTGGGTGCACTTCGTGGGTATTTGCAAAGAGTCCATTTAGCGAGATGCCCGAAGGTATTTATGCAGTCGATTTAAGTCATGCATCTATAGTTTGGAAAGTATCACATTTGGGCTTATCTAATTATGTTGCTCGTTTTGCAGATTTTGAAGCCACTATTGATTATGCTTCTTCGGATATTACAAAAAGCACGGTGACGGCTCAAATTAATCCAATGTCGATCCAAACGGCTTATCCGAATGCAAAAGAAAAAGATTTTAATAATATTCTAGCGACTGACAAAGGCTGGTTCGACGCGACTGAGTTTGCCAATATTGACTTCGTTTCAACCTCCATAAAAATGACCGGGGAGAAAACCGCGGTAATGCAAGGCAATCTTACATTATTGGGTTTGTCTAAAGTGGTTTCAGTTGATGTTATATTTAATGGTGCAATGCTGAAGCAGCCTTTTAATGGCAAACCAACGTTGGGATTTTCTGCAACCACAACGATAAAGCGCACAGACTGGGGCATGGACAAATATATACCTAATATCGGTGATGAAGTTGACGTCATGATTGAAGGCCAATTTGTTAAAACAGATGGTTAACAGCGTCATTGGGAAGCGAGACCGATACCATAGTCTAAGTATTTTATTACATTGGACGGTGGTTATTGGGCTTTTATTTATGTTTGCTAGTGGCCTATATATGGTTAATGGAGATATAAGTAAGGCAGATCAATACAAGTTCTTTCAAATCCACAAGGCCGCCGGTGTTGTTATGTTGTGGGCTTTGTTTGTCCGAGTTTTAGTGCGAGTTTTTACATTCGCACCTGAATTCCCTGAAGAGTTTTCAAGGAGTGATAAGACAAAAGCAAGAACAGGACATATATTGCTATATATAATCGTTTTTATTATGCCTTTATCCGGCTGGCTAATGGTATCAGCGAGTCCTTTTGGTCTACCCACTTTTGTATTTGTTGACTGGATAAAGTGGCCCCATATTCCCGGCGTTGCTCGGAACAAGGCGGTTGAAACGATCGCAAACAATACACATTGGATAACGGCGTCGATTTTG
>JBLHOI010000006.1:0-16204 GCA_047621375.1 Glaciecola sp. | reverse complement strand
CGACCGTAACTTATTCTGCTCATGCCCACCAATTGAAGCGTATAACGATTAATTTTGGTGCGTAACTGAGTTTTATAAATTCAGGTTCAGATAATAAAAAAGACAAGCTGCGGCTTGTCTTTTTTTGTCTGTGATTTATTTTGGTTTAAGCTTGAGTTTAAGTGAAGCAGGCTAGAACTATTTGTTGCCTAATGCTGCCAGATGAGCAACGAAGGGGGCAAAGTCTCCACCATCTGCCTTGCGCAGGCAATGAATATACTGACGGCGTTCTTCATTCTGCTGCTCTAGGTTTCCAGCTGCCCATTTCATCCTCGGTAGTCCCAATACTAGAATTCGAAGACAATCCGTTACTATACGAGAGTGTCGACCATTACCATTTGGAAATGGGTGGATTTTTACCAGTCCGTGTTGAACGCGGGCGGATAGTTCGAGTGGTGAGAAGTGGTCAAACTCAATCCAAGTTTTTATATCTTCAAGTAGATTGTGCAGGTTCGGGCCTATATAGATAGGGTCGCAGCCAATGTTCAGCTCTCTGGTTCTGTATTTTCCAGCCCAAGACCACACTTCGCCAAACAGTCTACTGTGTAGTTCTTCGATAAAATCACGATTCATTACTTGTTCTACCGTGACATTTCGTAGGCTCCCAGCCCATGCGAGACCTTGCATTATGTTTGCGCTTTCAAGCTCGTTGAGTTCATCTCGAGTCTCTACATGAGTATGCAGCAGTCCGGCTTTTTCGTCAGGCCCTAAAGGTGTGGCGCCATCAGGCTCTTGTTGCTCAATCAAAGTCATTCCATTTATTTTCTTTGTCCCACAGAACTTTACCGCCGATGTTCTTAATTTCCTGCATCATGCGTTTTATAGCGTTTTCTTGTTTGTCTGAAGAAATTTGTTGTGCCTCGAGGAACATGTTCTGATTGCTCATCTCGACCTGCTGTTTGGCTATTCGATAAGCCTGCTTGTCGATAGTCTCCTCAGCTGTATTTTTTGGGACTATGGCGTAAACAAGGGTCGCATCAAGACCTTCGGCCAAGGCTCTGAGCTGGTTCAGCGTAATGTCCCCGTCGGCTTCGCGACGCTCTAAGATAGACACTTTGTTTCTGCTATATCCAAGATACTCAGCGAGTTGGGCGCCGGACATGTCTATAGCTTTTCTTAGCGTTCGGATCCAACCCTCTTTAGGAGTGGAGGGTACGCTTGCTGTTATAGCTGAATCTGCCTTCGCCTGACGCTGATCAAACGCAACATTCTTCACGTTGGAAGTCTCGATCTTATACTTGCGTTTAAGGTTCGGTATTATATGGTGTGTCATTTTACAAATCTCTCTGATAACGATTTTTGTATCGTATATAGAATACTGGATTCTGTGTTTTGTATTTAATTAAGAATACAAATAACGTTGATTGTATCATTTATTTGATACGCTGTAACTATATGTGTATTGATAATTAAATACGCTTAACTATCTGCGTATCGTTTTATGGATACGTGGTGATGATTTTTGTATTTAAATTGAGATACGCCATATCTTCTATTCCCAGTGCTTTATAAAGGCCGTAATGATCGTGTTGCGCACGAGTGCATCATTGATTTACGCCCACTTAAAGAAGCAACGGGTATCAGCGAGTCTGATGTGGCTAAACGTCTTATGGATTATGGTTTCCACGCGCCAACAATGAGCTTCCCAGTTGCGGGTACGCTAATGATTGAGCCAACTGAATCAGAATCTAAAGCTGAATTAGATCGCTTCATCCTAGCAATGACAGGCATCCGTGCTGAGATCGCTAAAGTTGAATCGGGTGAGTGGACTGCAGAACAAAGCTCACTCCATAACGCACCACACACTAGCTGATATTGTTGACGCTAACTGGGATCGTGCTTATGACCGTGAAACAGCGGTTTACCCTGCAACTTACGTGAAGAAAGACAAGTTCTGGGCTACAGTAAACCGCATCGATGATGTGTATGGCGACCGTAACTTATTCTGCTCATGGCCACCAGTTGAAGCGTATAACGACTAAATTTGGTTAATTTAGCGTGTAACAGCGCTAAAGACATGAAGTGATTAGAGCGAGTCCTGCGAAAGTAGGGCTCGCTTTTTTGTTGCTGATGGAAAAAGATGCTAGAGGCGGGAGTTGAAGCCCAAACACCGATTTTTGAAATAATAGATTATGATTCTATTTATCATTTGATTAGTCGTGATTGACTAGGAGAGCCGGCCGTCTAGCTATACCATAGTTATGGTTTAAGTTTTAGTTAGAGGTATTCGTTGAAAATTAACAAAAATGTAATTGTTATATTTAGTATTTTAGCCCTTATTTTTGGTTTTATAATTGGTTTTCTAATTGGTTTTTTAATTAGTTTTATTTCGTTTAATGACCTCTTAATCAATGTGAATTGGATAGATTTGATGTCTGCAGTGGACTCTATTTTAGCGGGTATTGGAATTGTTAGTGGTGTATTTGTGGCTTTTTACATGGGTGGGCAGTGGCGTAAGCAAAATAAAATAAAATGAGACGATCATCTCTTGATTAGCTATTTATACTTGAGTGATCTTTTCTAGCATTGATAATGCTTATATGAAAAATAAAACATATCAAACAGAGCCTCCTGAACTCACTAGCTTAAATGAAGCGAATGTGTTGATTCAGGAATTGTGGCAACAGTTAAGAGAGTACGAGGACAAGTTAGCGACATCGTCGCGTAACTCATCTTTGTCACCGTCATCTGATTCACCTGCGGCGAGGGCTGAGAGAAAAAAGCTCAAACGCCTCGTAGTAGAAATAAGACTGGCGCTCAGCCAAACCACACGGGGCATATGAGCAATAACAGACCTAAAAGAGTCTGATATTGTTGTTTCTTGTATGCCTCATTCCAAGTGTACCGACTGTCATGGCATCGTAAAACCTTATCATAAAGCCAGTTATCGACATCAAGTTTTTGAGCTACCAAAACAAAAGTTCGATATTACTGATTATCAAATTTATCATGGTAAATGTACTTGTTGTGGCACCGTCACTAAGGGAAAGCTCCCGGCTACCGCGTCAACGAGCCAAATGGGCCCTAACTTACTGAGTTACATCAGCGTGTTGACTGGCCAGTATCATCTGAGTATTCGAAAAGTCCAAAGCTTATTAAAATCTCAATTTGGTGATACATTTTCTACGGGTGCAATATCTGAAGCACAAGGTCGAGTGAGCAATATGCTAACGCCTATTCATCAAGCGTTACATCGCGAAATTAAATACGCCCCGATTGTTCATGTCGATGAAACATCACATCATCGAAATACGTTAGCGAAAACACAATGGATCTGGCTGGCGTCAACGGGTGATACTGTGTTTCAAAAAATCATGAGTTCACGCCGACAAGAATGTGCTCAACATATATTGGGTAAAAAATTCACTGGTATTGCGATCACAGATCAGTGTGCCAGTTACAATTGGATTGACCCGCTAAAACATCAATTTTGTTGGGCACATATTATTCGTAACCTCCAAAAAATGGCGGATTACAGTGGTAAAGGGTTAACAGCACATATTGGCGAGAAGCTAGTATTGATGTGTCAAAGTATATTTAGAATACAACATCGATATGAACATAATCAGATAACGGTTCATCAATACCAAAAACGAATGCATCGATTACGGCGAAGCTTCAATATGTTACTGCAAAAAGGGACTAAGGTTCCCTGCAAACGTTACGCTGGTCGATGTGAATTCATTTTAAAACATGAACCTAGCTTATGGGTATTTCTATCAGGACCTGATATTCCGTTAACGAATAATGAAGCTGAACGGTGCATCCGTGGCAGCGTTATTTTACGAAATATCAGTTATGGTACAAGTTCCGAGCGTGGAGACCAATTCCGCTCGCGTGTATTATCTGTTGTTGAAACCTGTAAGAAGCGAAAGTTATCAGCATTAGCGGTGATCGCTAACATTGTTGGTGCCGTGATCCGTCGCGAACCTTATCCTGATGTCTTTAATTTAGCTAAAAACTAAATACAACCTACCTCTGGTGAACGATTACGTTAAAAAGAGGGGCTCAAGTTTGCAAAGCAAGCTTGGTTAGTTTAAATGATCTTTATGTTTGAATGATTACTTGCTAAGTTTTCTAATAAGAAGAGACCAGAACCGCGCAGAGCAGTTCTGGTTTAGATACATGTTTACAATTAAAGGTTTTTTGCTTTTTCAAATACGACATGTGAATAGGCACCTTCTGGCACCTTGGTGATCACTGGCGCAGAATTACTATCTAGTAATACTTTTACTGTACGATCAAAAGCTGCAGGGTCAAGATATCCAATCCCTTTTTCACCTTTGTTTAATAACTTAGCGACTTCGGTCATCATTCGAATTTGATGAGACTCAGTTTGAGCACCGGTATCATCATACTCTAAGACGATAAGAGCTGCTTTTTTAGGATGTGTGGCGGCCCATTCCCAACCTTTGATTGTCGCTTTAAGAAACTTAGCATAAGTTTCAACCTTTTTAGGATCTTTTAACGTGTCTTCTAACACGTATAAACCATCTTCCAAAGTCGCTACGCCTTCATCTTCGTATTTGAACAACATTAACTCGTCGTTACTCAAGCCACCATCTAATACTTGGCCATATTCATTGTATGTCATGGTTGATACACAATCAGCTTGGCCTTGGAATATAGGGTCGACATTGAAGCCTTGTTTAAGCACTGTTACGCCATCATCACCACCAGTAGTTGCGTAGTTGAGTTTAGACATCCAGCTTAAGAAAGGGTATTCGTTGCCAAAGAACCAGACACCTAAAGTTTTACCTTTAAAGTCTGCAGGGCTAGCAATACCGCTAGACTTGAGGCAAGTTAACATCATGCCGGATTTGTCATAAATCTGAGCAATATTAACAAGTGCTAGTCCTTTCTCTCGGGTAGCCAGTGCTGAAGGCATCCAATCCACAATCACATCGGCTCCACCACCTGCCAAGACTTGTGCTGGTGCGATATCTGGGCCACCTGGTTTAATGGTCAAATCAATGCCTTCATTTTTATAGAAGCCTTGATCTAATGCTACGTAATACCCCGCAAATTGCGATTGAGTGACCCATTTTAGTTGCAAATTAAGTTTTTCAGCTGCGCTTGTACCCAGACTTGAAGTAAGTAAAACCACGCCAGTAGCGAGTGAAATTAGAGTTATCTTCATAGTTATTTCCTTTATCTATTGATTGAATTAGACCACTGATTAACGTTTTCTGTTATTCGCCGCTCTTAACGAGGGGTGCCAAAAAAGCAATGATTTTTCTAATAAGGCCAAAGCCCCGTAACTTAATGAACCAGCGATCGCTGCCACTACAATAGTGGCCCACACCATATCCATATTCATTCGACCTACTTCAGTCGAAATTCGGAAGCCCATTCCTACAATGGGCGTACCAAAAAACTCAGCAACAATGGCACCGATTAGCGCAAGGGTTGAGTTGAGTTTTAAGGCATTAAAAATGAATGGTAAAGCCTGTGGCAACTGACTTTTTAAAAATATTTGTGACTTTTTGGCCGCATAGGTGTGCATCAAATCTTTATGGATTGGATCAACCGATTGCAAGCCTGTTAGGGTATTAATAAACATTGGGAAGAAGGTCATCACAACAATAACAGCTGCTTTAGATTGCCAGTCAAAACCAAACCACATCACCATAATCGGTGCTATGCCTACAATTGGAATTGCCGACATAAAGTTACCCAATGGCAATAAACCATTACGTAGAAAAGTACTTTTTACTGCCCATTGTGCAACAATAAATCCAGATAGACAGCCTAATACATAACCTGCTAATACCGCTTTTAAGTAAGTTTGTTTAAAGTCGGCCCAGAGCATAGGAATGTGAGTAATTAAGGCACCGAAAATATCAGAAGGGGGAGGCACTAATATTGGTGACACGGCAAATCCGTTAATAATACTTTCCCAAGTCAATATCAAAAAGAATGCAAACAAACTCGGAACAAGCGGTTTAATGAATCTGGCTTGTTGAGTCTGTTGGTTACTTGCATCAGTGAGCAGACTCAGTACTTTAATTATTGAATAGGTCATGGTTAGCCATAACAGTAAAAGCGCGGGAGTACGTTGATAAAAGCCTAATTCAGCAGTGGCTACTAACCATAACTGCACTAGCATTAAAGCAATGTAAATACTTACTTTAATGGTGCTCGATTTAATCGTATGAGGTTTAATAATATTAGACATTTTCTAGTCCTCCACGGCGGCGCAACAATTTATTTTCGGCAAGGCCCACTAACCAGACTAGTATTGAGCCTAATAATGCTGAAACGATCAATGCGGCCCATATTTGTTCAGTTTGTCCGTAATAAGATCCACTTAATAGGCGTGAACCTAAACCGCCCTGCGCACCTGTCGGTAATTCAGCCACAATGGCGCCGACTAATGCAGCTGCGATCGCTACTTTTAAGCTTGCAAATAAGAAAGGCTGAGCTGAGTACCACCGTAGTTTCCAAAATACTTGCTTAGCGCTGGCGTTGTAGGTGAACATAAGCTCTTCATGCAATGTGTCCGAGGCTCGTAACCCTTTAGCCATTGCAATGGTGACGGGGAAAAAGGATAAGTACATTGAAATAATGGCTTTAGGCACTACGCCGGTGATATTGACCGCACCGAGTACAATCACAATGATTGGTGCTATAGCTAATATAGGAATGGTTTGGGAGGCAATAACCCAAGGCATTAAACTCGCCTCTAAAGTTTTATTATGAACAATACCGACGGCAATCAAAATGCCTAGTAGCGAACCAAATACAAAACCTAACAAAGTCGAATTTAGGGTGATCTGAGCATGATAAATGAGTGAACGTTTAGAGGTGATAGGCTTGTCAAAAATTGACTTTTTTAACTCTATAGCCACTTGATGTGGTGCCGGTAACATCGGCCGTTTTACGGTATAAACTTGATCCAATACTTGACTATAACTCCAGCTTTGATGTTTACGTTCGAAATTTTGAATAATTTGTCTACCGTTCATTACAAGTGCAGCTGCGTACCATAGCGCGAGTATGATTAGCACTAAGCTTATTAAGGCAAACCATTTTTTTTTCATTATTGTAGTTAACATGGCAACTCCTTTGCGTTAGTGACTAATCGATAGCGTGTTCATCGGCTAGTGCTGAGCGGATTTCAGCGGCCAAGGCATGAAACTCTTTTTGATCTCGTACCGCTAGGGTTTTAAGTCTCGGCAACGGGCTTTCAATCACTTTGACAATACGTCCAGGGCGGGGTGACATTACAACTATATGAGTTGAAAGCAATACCGCTTCGGCAATAGAGTGAGTGACAAATACTACGGTTTTTTGTGTTTCGCTCCAAATTCGTAATAGCTCTATGTTCATGTGATCACGAGTAATTTCATCTAGTGCCCCAAAGGGTTCATCCATTAATAATAAATCGGGGTTTAAACACAGTGCACGTGCTATTGAGGCCCTTTGTTGCATGCCGCCAGAGAGCTGCCATGGATATTTTTTGTGGAAGTCTTGTAAACCCACCATTTTCAAGTACTTGTCGATTTGCTTAGTTTGATACTCCCCAGACTGACAAGATATTTCCATCGGCAAGGCACAATTTTGTTGAATGTTACGCCAAGGTAATAAACCGGGTGCTTGAAATACATAACCATATAAACGATTAAGTCGAGCGTTTTCAGCACTGGTTCCATTAACTTTTAGGCTACCTGTAGTAGGGCGTTCTAAGTCAGCAATGACGCGTAATAGGGTAGTTTTACCACAACCAGAAGGGCCAATAAACGAGACGAAATCACCTTGTTTGATACTCAGGTTAATATCGGATAATGCGTTTACTTCGCCGTCTGGACTGGGGAAAATTAAAGATAAGTCTTTTATCGAAATCATTTCACGTTTTGGCTTAATCACTGCGCTAAGTTGCGTCGGTGCTTCTTGTTGAATTGCCTGCATATACCTTCCTCGTATTGGATAAGTGGTTAAAGCTTCATTACTTAACCGCAATAGATTTTCCTTTTTAGTTCTTTTCTATCCCTTTCAAATAGTGTAACGAGTGATTAACGCTTAATTTCATAGGGTGCATGGTCTTGGTTATATTTTTTGACTGCGTCAAATATTGAAGGAAAAGGACGGCGTTTAATATAGCGCCCTGCTCCTTCAATTACATTCAGTTGACCATCTTTAAATACCACTTTGCCTTGGCTAATGGTGATATAAGGAGCACCTTGCACAGTGCGTCCTTCAAAAATGTTAAAATCAATTTTTTGGTGGTGAGTTTTAGCCGATAAGGTATGTGATTTACTGGCATCCCATATCACCATGTCAGCATCAGAGCCAACTGCAATACAGCCTTTTTGCGGGTATAAGTTAAAAATTTTGGCTGAATTAGTAGAGCTTACAGCCACGAATTCATTTTCGGTCAAACGACCTTTATTAACGCCGGAATCCCACAGCACCATCATTCGATCTTCTACACCGGCGGTGCCGTTAGGTATTTTGGTAAAATCGTCTTTGCCCGCCGCTTTTTGGTCGGCACAAAAGCAGCAATGATCTGTGGCGGTAGTTTGTATTGTTCCACCTTGTAATGCTTTCCATAAAACTTCTTGATGGCCTTTAGGCCTAAATGGAGGACTCATCACGTGGGCTGCTGCAGTGCTCCAATCGGTATTACGGTAAACACTATCATCTAGCTCTAGGTGCCCAGCAAGGCACTCGCCATAAACTCTTTGACCCTCTTGTCTTGCTCGAGCAATTTCATCCACGGCCTCTTTACAAGATACGTGCACTAAATACAGGGGAACACCAATAGATTGAGCTATACGAATAGCACGATTAGCGGCTTCACCTTCTACTTCGGTAGGGCGTGATTGTGGGTGAGCTTCAGGGCCCGTGATACCTGCATCCATTAATTTTTTTTGTAAGTGAGCAACTAACTCTCCGTTTTCAGCGTGAACCGTGGGCATTGCACCTATTTCTAAACAGCGATTAAAGCTGTTTACTAAGGTTTCATCTCCCGCCATGATTGCATCTTTGTAAGCCATAAAATGCTTGAAGCTGTTGACACCTTCTTGTTGAACTAACTGCTCCATATCGTGAGAGACTGATTCATCCCACCAAGTTACCGCTACATGGAAGGAATAATCGGCTACCGAACGAGATGCCCAGTTTTTCCAAGTATTAAAGGCTTCCATTAAAGATTGTTGTGGGTTTGGAATGACAAAGTCGATGATCATGGTGGTGCCACCTGCTAATCCTGCCGCTGTACCCGAATAAAAGTCTTCACTCGCCACTGTACCCATAAAAGGAAGTTGCATATGGGTGTGTGGGTCGATCCCTCCAGGCATAATTAGCTTTCCACTAGCGTCGATAACTTCTGTGTCTGCAGGGATGTCCAGTTCCGTACCTATGGCTTTAATGATGCCATTCTCACAATATACATCGGCAAATATAGTTTGGTCTGCATTGACCAACTTGCCACCCTTTATTAATAAATTCATTGCTACAATCCCTCTGTGGTCGATGCGTCTGTTGTGCACCTAAAATAACTAAGGTGGTGACATAATTTAGTGCCACTCTGACTGAATATCTGTATAGCAATATTTCTACACAGACTATTTTTACTTTTTAAATCCCTATTATTTCTACCCATTACTACTTACTTCATTGCAATTTATTGACCAAGTAGACAGTTTTATTTGTTATTTACTACCAAGCCTTATGTCAACTAGTCTTCCGTAGTCATTTTTTTAACCTGTTACAAAGAGAAATTGTCAATTAGAACTTATATTGCATCATATTAGAGCAGGGCTTACGCCAACGTGGTGCGCGAATAACGAATAATAAAGAGGGTTAATAATGATTTGTCGTTTATTAGTTACTGTTGCCACTGTGCTCACAGGTCGTGTGGCTTAAATATAAAAATCCTGACCAACTGGTAAGAAAATTGCTAGCTTGGTTGATTAGGTCGCGTATATCGCGTTGAAGTAACTTATCTATATTGGAGTCAATCATGAAAACCTTAAAAATAAACAGTGATCGCCTATGGGACAGTTTAATGGAAATGGCAAAAATTGGCGCAACTGAAAAAGGCGGATGTCGCCGTTTAGCGTTGACTGATTTAGATAAACAAGGACGAGAGTTATATATTAAGTGGGCAGAAGAGGCTGGTTGTACAATTAAGGTTGATGAGGTTGGTAACATTATGTGTACCCGCCCTGGAGAGGATATGAGTTTGCCACCAGTAGGCACAGGCAGTCACCTTGATACTCAACCATCGGGAGGTAAGTTTGATGGTGTATTTGGTGTTTTAGCGGGCTTAGAGGTCGTACGTTCTCTTAATGATCATGATATTAAGACTAAGCACCCTATTGAAATATCAGTATGGACTAATGAAGAAGGATCTCGATTTGCTCCTGCAATGATGGGGTCTGGCGTAGTTTCTGGACGCTTTACCTTACAGGAAATTTTAGATACTACTGATGTGGATGGGATACGTTTGGGTGATGAACTTAAACGAATTGGTTTTGCAGGATTAACGCCAGTGAAAGAGCGATTCTTTCATGCTTTTTTTGAAGCTCATATTGAGCAAGGCCCATATTTAGAAGCTGAAGAAAAAAAAATTGGCGTCGTGACTGGTGGGCAAGGACAGCGTTGGTATAACGCAATTTTAACTGGACGTGAGTCACATGCAGGTACAACACCTATGCACTTACGTAATGATGCGTTAATTGCCAGTGCTCAACTCGTATTAAAGGTTGAAGAGATTGCCAACGCCCATCCTCCGGGCTGTGGCACGGTAGGCTTTATGCAGGTGTTGCCTAATTCGCGAAATACTATTCCAGGTAACCTTTCTATGAGTATCGACTTACGTCATCCAATAGATGAAGAGTTAACGGCGATGGATGCTGAGCTAAAAACAGCGATTGCTGAAATAGAAGCGCAAGGTGCCAGTGTCGAGTTAGACCCATTTTGGTACTATGAACCAATTCATTTCAATACTGCATGTATAGATGCAGTGCGCCAATCTACGATTGATTTGGGTTATAGTTACATGGAGATTATTGCAGGTGCGGGCCACGATGCTTGTTATGTTGCTGACTTTGCACCTACGGCTATGATTTTCACACCCTGTTTAAACGGTATCAGCCATAACGAAATTGAAAGTACGACGCAAGAAGAATGCGAAGCAGGGTGTTCTGTATTACTTAATGCAATGCTTCACATGGCAGAGTCCATTAATGCTTAATAAGCTATTGAACTAACAGTGTTAATTATTCAGATAATGCCAAGCCCATTGTATTGTTCATGTTATAAATATAATGGGTTTTAACTATTGCTCTGTTATTAGATAGCTGAGTAATCCCACGGGATAAGATCCTATTTAATTTTTAATAATAGCAGTGGCTTGGGTTAAAGAATGCAGGGTGATAGTGACATTACAACAGATTAATGCCACAACCTTTTAATACTAAACGAGAAATCAACTCAACACCTGTCTCAAAATCATTATCGTCCAGCTCGGTTTTATCCATCAATAAACTACTTTGTAAAGCATAGTCCGAATAGGCTTGGGTTGACGACCAAATCATGAATAGTAGATGTTCAGGGCTGATCGGATCCATCCATTTTTTAGCTATCCAGTCACGAAAAACTTGGCAGGTTTTGGTAAATTGTTCTTTTAAATCTGTTTGTAATTGTTCCCGCAAATAAGGTGCTCCGTGGAGGATCTCAGCGGCAAAAATACGAGAGGCATTAGGATGTTGCTTCGATTGTTTCATCTTTTGTAGTATATAACGACGCAGTGCCACTCGCGGATGTTGCTCCGCAGTCATTTCATCCATATGCTTCATCCAAATCACCAATAATAGCCTTAATACTTCTTTATATAAGGTTTCTTTAGTTTTGAAATAATACAAAATATTCGCTTTGGGCAGCTCAGCTTGAACCGCAATGGCTGAGATAGTAGTGCCGTTATAGCCTTTTTCGGCAAACAACTGTTCAGCAACAAATAGGATTTGTTGCAAATTATCTTTACGAATATCAGCCATTTTACGGCGTTTAGCTGTCTGTGTTTGTCGTTGTGTCATGTTTGATTCTCTGCACTATCTTGTCATTAATGCCTTTTAGTGGTGCGTTATTATTCCATATTTTTTCTCTAATAGCAGGTTTATCTATTGTGTGTTAATAAAAAAACTCCTATTTTTTATTATCATAAAAATATATTTATACATATAAAACAATGACTTGTCTTTTATTTTTGTTGCTAAAAAAAGTTGCTGACCGATCGGTCAATTCTGGGCATGAAAATTGCCTCTCTTATAATGAGTTTGAGGTGGGTATTCGACATCTAAGTATTTATAAATAGGGAGATATCATGGTGACAAATATGCAACAAACAGCTGGTTATTCACAACAACAGCTAGCGTTAGATCAAATGTTTAAGGACATCAATCCAGCTTTAAGTGCCCGTCAGGCAGGCATTGAAAGTTCACGTTGTTATTATTGCCATGATGCTCCTTGCATTAAGGCTTGCCCTTCAAAAATTAATATTCCTAGTTTCATCGCGAGTATTCATGCGGATGATTTAATGGGAGCTGCCAAAACTATTTACCAAGAAAATATTATGGGTGGTAGTTGTGCTCGAGTTTGCCCTACTGAAATTTTATGTGAACAAGCCTGCGTAAGGAATAAAGAGTTAGAGCAAGCGCCAGTGAAAATTGGTTTGCTACAGCGCCATGCGACCGATAACGCTGAGTTTGACGGACATCCTTTTGAGCGAGCTGCGTTTACAGGTAAAACGATTGCGGTTGTTGGGGCTGGCCCTGCAGGATTAAGTTGTGCTCATCGTTTGGCATTATTAGGCAATGACGTTGAGATTTTTGAAGCTCAGGATAAAGCGGGCGGTTTAAACGAATACGGGATAGCTAAATATAAGTTAACTGAAAATTTTGCTCAAAAAGAAGTGGATTTCATCTTAAGTGTTGGCGGTATCACTTTACATACCGAAACCGCATTAGGTAGAGACATTACCTTAAAGCAATTAAAGCAAAATTTTGATGCCGTATTTTTAAGTATAGGTTTACAAGATACTCATTCGATTCGTTTAGATAATGAGGACAATGATGATGTTATGAATTCGGTTGAGTACATTAAAGAGTTACGACAAGCGACC
The DNA here is from genome assembly GCA_047621375.1 of Glaciecola sp. GTDB lineage: Bacteria > Pseudomonadota > Gammaproteobacteria > Enterobacterales > Alteromonadaceae > Glaciecola. The sequence continues at coordinate 3,036 of JBLHOI010000006.1, read as the reverse complement.
GACCTTGGACAGTTAACTATTCCAAAGGACAGTGCGGTTGTTATTGGAGCAGGAAATACCGCGATTGATATTGCGTGTCAGCTAAAACGTTTGGGCACGGAAGAGGTTACTTTAGTTTATCGCCGCGGTGAGGAGCAAATGAGCGCGACTAAACATGAGCTGGTAATCGCTAAAAACCATCAAGTCAGAATAAAAACATGGAGTCGACCTGAGCAGATCCACATAGGTCAAGATGGCAAGCTAACGGGCATCAGTTTCCGTAAAACGTATTTAGAAGATGGCGAACTTAAGGATAAAGCTGAGCAGTTTGATATCGACTGCAGTGCATTATTTAAAGCCGTTGGACAAAAGTTGATCTACCCAGAAAGTGAACAATTAATTCCCACGGTTAGCAACGGTAAGATCGCCACATTCCATAATCAGCTGACCAGTATTGATGGTGTCTTTGCTGGTGGGGACTGTACGGGTGTAGGGCAAGATTTAACCGTCGAAGCCGTTCAACAAGGAAAATTGGCCGCATTGGCTATCCAACAACAACTTAACTCTTCAGAGGTAAACTAATTATGGCTGATTTATCAATTGAATTTGCAGGTATTAAATCCCCTAATCCTTTTTGGTTGGCTTCAGCGCCACCTACTGACAAAGCTTATAACGTCGAGCGAGCTTTTGAAGCTGGTTGGGGTGGTGTTGTTTGGAAGACATTAGGTGAAGATCCTGCCGCAGTGAACGTATCTTCTCGTTATTCAGCACTTTATGATAATAATGGTGAAGTATCTGGTTTTAATAACATTGAGTTAATTACCGACCGTAGTTTAGAAATAAACCTTCGGGAAATTACCATGGTTAAAAAGAAATGGCCTGACCGCGCATTAATCGTCTCATTGATGATGCCTTGTGAAGAAGAAATATGGAAAAATATACTTGAGCAAGTGGAGGAAACAGGTGCTGATGGACTTGAGTTGAATTTTGGCTGTCCACACGGTATGCCAGAGAGAGGTATGGGCGCGGCGGTAGGGCAGGTACCAGAATATGTAGAAATGGTGACTCGCTGGTGTAAGACTCATAGTAAGTTGCCAGTAATTGTTAAGCTGACTCCTAATATTACTGATATTCGTTTTTCAGCGAGAGCCGCTCAAAAGGGCGGTGCAGATGCAGTATCGTTAATTAATACCATTAACTCTATCACTGGAATCGATCTTGACGAGATGGTCGCTCGCCCTATTGTCGATGGTAAAAGTACCCATGGTGGTTATTGTGGCCCAGCGGTAAAGCCGATTGCACTTAACATGGTCGGTGAAATTGCGCGCGATCCCGAAACTGCTGGCTTACCTATTTCCGGGATTGGTGGTATTGGTAACTGGCGTGATGCAGCTGAGTTTATGGCGTTAGGTTCTGGTTCGGTGCAAGTCTGTACGGCTGCAATGATATATGGTTTTAATATCGTCAAAGAAATGAAAGAAGGTCTATCTAATTGGATGGATAGCAAAGGTTATAAAAACATCACTGATTTCCAAGGACTAGCCGTACCTAATACAACGGATTGGAAATATCTCAACATGAACTACAAGGTCGTGGCTGAAATTGACCAAGATAAATGTATTGGTTGTGGTCGTTGTTACAGTAGCTGTGAAGATACTTCACATCAGGCCATAGAATTAACTTCGCTTGCAGACGGTACCAATAGCTTTGAAGTGATTGATGATGAATGTGTAGGATGTAATTTGTGTGAAATTACTTGCCCTGTTGATAATTGTATTACCATGGTTAAACAAGAAAGTGATCAGCCGTATATGAGTTGGACAACAGATCCGCGCAACCCTTATAAAGAAGTATCTTAAATAGCTATTAGCGAGTAACTAAGTAAGCTCTACGATTTCAAAAGTGTAGTGGAGCAGTATATATTGGCCTCCTAATTATAAAGTTTAGCAGAATAAAATATAAGATAATCCCCCATACAAACCCTTACAGTCATAGATATATTTATCCCTATAATCGAGCGCACATCCTCTCGATTTAGGGACATTACTTTATGCACTTTTTGACACTGAAAAATTCTGCAATATTATCCGTCACTGCCGCCCTGTATTTAACGGCCTGCACTCATACTGCGCAAGCTAGCTACGTCGTTAAAACAGTCACTAATGGTGCATTAACTTTTACTTCTACTTCTACTTCTTACTTGGTAATCTGAATTCGAAGATGAGCTATACTTCGAGGGCGGCAGAGCATTGATGTGGAATGAAGTGTTACAGCAACCTTATATCGAGGCTGCAAACCAATGATTAACGGCATTAGTCGGCGTTGAGGGTAAACCACTGCACACCATCCGCATGCGGATCTCGGTTGCAGAAATGAATGACGGTAATGGTACGCTAGCCCTGATTCTGAAGAACAAATCGGTGAGGTCGAGATAACAACCAGCGGTACGTTAGTTATCGGTAATCATACCTACGAGCAAGGCTTTGATCAGGTCGAATTTAAAGCCAATCAGTGATGACGGCGGTCACTTGTATGATTATGTATTGCAGGAAGACAAAAAACGGGTATTGGATAACGGGCCTGTATTTTTACAAACAAGATTAGCGCCATTAACCCAAGAACTTATGGCTAATGGTGTGGTCTTTGGCGCTGTGACGCTGTGACGCTGTGACGCTGTGACGCTAGGGGTGTTAGATGATATTGGTTACCAGGTTTCTTATAGTGGGGCAGAGGGTTACCAGCCATGAACATTAAGCCAACACTTCCTCAGTTAGGCTGGAAACCTTTTTCCATCCACAATTGACGCTAGAATAACTGACTGAATTCATGATAGGTCGCGTTGTTGAACAACACCGTCACGGCCGTTATCCAACTCGATAAGTAAGACGCATAGTGGGTTAACTATGTGGACCAAAATTGATTTAACCCTACTTTATGCTATTAATTACAGCTTAAGTATTGCAATATTTCACTGCTTTACTAAAGAGGTTTAGATGAAAATTTTGAAAAAATCACTATTAGCATTCGTGATCAGTACTAGCATTGTCGGTTGTAATG
>JBLHOI010000005.1:0-16896 GCA_047621375.1 Glaciecola sp. | reverse complement strand
GTTTGTAGAGCCAACAGGCATAAAAGGCAGTTTCTGTTTAAGCGTAGATAAAGAGAATAAAATTCAATCATTTGAGCGCGTCAGCACCTAAAATTAAGCGTTTTTGAGTCATTTTTTTGCATAATTTATCAACTGGTACGATTTGTTCTTGCGATTGGTCTTAAATGATGTAATCATTTTTAGCTGTGTAAGCATCACTAGTAACACATCGCTCAAAGCGATAGTTCGGGAGAATATAAGAACATGACTAACAAGCCTCGCGCATTCAAGAAATCATCAATTGCTGTAGGTGTTACTGCGCTTTTAGCCGCGACATCTCATATCGCTAACGCTGCAGACTGGAACTTTGGGGATTTATCAATAACGTTCGATTCGAATTTTACACTTGCTACAAGTATTAGAACCGAAGAGCGTGATTTCAATCTTATCGGCCATAGTAATCAACCTGGATTAGACTGGTCGGGTTATAATGCTGCAACAAACGTTATCTATCCCTCAGCAGACGTTTGGGCATTAACCGACGGTGCTTATTCAACCAATGGTGATTTGGGTAACCTGTCTTATGATAAAGGCGACGCGTTTTCAACACAATTCGTTGGCCTACATGAATTAGAAGTAACTTACGGAGATTTCGGTTTCTTCACTCGTGGCTTTTATTTCTACGATTTTGAAAATTCAGACGGTGACCGTGCCTATTCAAACCCGATAACAGGCAATGTTGCAGACCCGTGCAGAGACAAGCAAGCATCGGATGAATTATGTAAAGATTTCAGATTGTTAGATGCATTCTTATACGCTGACTTCTATGTTGGTGAAATGCCAATTTCTTTGCGGCTTGGTGACCAAGTGGTTAGTTGGGGCGAGAGCACCTTTATACAACATGGTATCAACACAACTAATCCTGTTGACGTAACCAGAGCGCAGGCTCCAGGTGCTGAACTGAAAGAGGTATTTATTCCTGTTGGAATGCTATTTGGTTCAATCGGTCTAACCGACACAGTGAGTTTATCAGCCTACTATCAATATGAATGGGAACGTTCAAGGCTTCCTGTTTCGGGTAGCTACTTAGCGACTAACGATTTTGCAGGTGAGGGCGGTTCATTCAATAATATTCAGTTAGGCTTTTCTGGTAACCCTGACATCGATGCGGACAGCTTGATAACTCAATTAAACCAGTTGGGTGCTGCGCTTCAAGGTGGTGCAAATCCAGCTGCAATTGGTGCTGCTTACCTCGCATACCCGACCAAGGTTGCAGTTCGAGAGCAGAGCGATGCAGCTCACAATGATGCCGATGACCAAGGTCAATATGGTATAAAGGTATCGTGGTTTGCAGCCGACTTGAATGAAACCGAGTTCAGTTTGTATCACATAAATTACCATAGCCAACGTCCTCTGGTTGCAGGGATAACGTCTGACTTTAGACCTGAAGCAATTGCGGCTGACTTAGCATTATTGGCTTCACCAGGTGGAATTACAAGAGACAATGTTACTGATTTACGTGCATTCACAAAATCACGTTTCGATTATCCTGAAGACATTAAATTGTATGGTATTAGTTTTAACACGACAGTAGGCGAAACCGCTTTTGCTGGTGAATTTGCCTATCGCGTTGATGAACCTTTGCAAATTGACGATGTTGAACTGCTTTACACGGGTATGCCAGAGCAGCTAGCGAACGCCGGTTTGCGCCCTGATCTTGGCGGTATCTCTCAGCTTAAAAATATAGGCAGAAATGTAGGGCCCGGAGAAACTGCGTCAGGTTTCTTGTTGTCAGATACGTGGCAAGCACAGATGACCGCATCTCATGTTTTCGGCCCTAAGTTTGGTACCGATAATCTAATTGTCTTAGGTGAAGCGGGTTATGTAAAAGTGTTGGACTTTCCAGATCCTAGCGTTATTAGGCTTAATGCGCCAGGTACAGCCAGAACGCCATCATTAGAGCCGGTGCTGGATAATTCTGGTAATATAATTAGTGATAGATCGGGTTTACATACAGGTTTGTCCGATGGTCCAGAAATGAATCCATTCGCTACTTCAGGCGCATGGGGTTATCGTTTATTAGCAGTCGCGGATTACAATAATATTTTTGCGGGTATGAATTTACGCACAAGGGCGACGTTTTCGCATGATGTAAATGGTACAACGCCCGATCCATTATTTTTATTCTTGGAAGACAGAAAGTCAGCAAATATAGCATTTACGTTGGATTATTTGAGCAAGTGGTCTGCCACAGCCTCATATAGCACTTTTTGGGGCGGAATAGGTTCAACTAACGCGCTTTCGGATAGAGACTTCGTATCTTTCAACATTAAATACGCAATTTAAGGACGTAGCCATGATTAAAAAACTAGGTTTAATAGCGGCAGGGCTAGCGTTAGCGCTCTCTAGTCATTCGATTTTAGCAAAAGTTTCTCAAACTGAGGCTGATAAATTAGGTAATGAATTAACGCCATTAGGTGGTGAAAAAGCGGGTAATGACGATGGTTCTATACCTGCATGGACAGGCGGAATTACGGAGTTACCGGCTGGTTATACACCGGGCAGTTTTCATATTGATCCCTTTGCTGGTGACAAAGTTTTATTTACTATCACTGCCAAAAATTACAAACAATACGCAGAGTTTTTAAGTGACGGACAAAATAGGTTATTCGAAACTTATCCTGATACTTACAATATGCCGGTTTATCAGACTAGACGCTCAGCCAGTAATCCTCAAGGCGTTTACGATGCAACCAAAGCAAATGCGACTAGAGCAGAATTGCTTGATGGCGGTAATGGGCTTACGGGGGCAGCCATTGGCGTTCCTTTTCCTATCCCTAAGAACGGGTTAGAAGCAATCTGGAACCACACTCTGCGGTATCGTGGGGAAGCTGTTCAGCGAAATGGTGGTCAAGCAGCCGTTACCGAGAGTGGTGATTTTAACGTTATCGGTTTTGATGAGCAGTTAATGATCAAATACTCTGAGAAAGATGCAACACCAGAGTCGTTAAGTGAAGAAAACATTCTGTTCAAGTTCAAGCAGAGCGTAACGAGTCCTGCAAGACTTGCTGGTACCGCGTTACTAGTTCATGAAACAGTTGATCAAGTAAAAGAACCTCGTCAAGCATGGACTTATAACACAGGTCAACGCCGTGTACGTCGCGCACCAAATATTGCTTATGATGCGCCAGGTACAGCTGCAGATGGTTTGAGAACAACAGACGATTTCGATATGTATAATGGCTCACCAAATCGTTATAATTGGGAATTAAAAGGCAAAAAAGAGTTGTATGTCGCCTATAATAATTATGCGTTGCATAGCGATGCGGTTTCTTACGCAGACATCCTGAAGCCAGGCCATGTTAATCCTGATTTAACTCGCTTTGAAAAACATCGGGTTTGGGTAGTGGAAGCGACACTGAAGGAAGAGTTCCGTCATGTTTACCAAAAACGCACCTTTTATTTAGACGAGGACAGTTGGCAAATACAAGTTGCGGATATGTATGACAACCGTGGTGAATTATATCGTGTCGGCATTGCCCATGGTGTAAACTACTACGAGGTGCCAACTCAGTGGTCTACGTTAGATGTTTATCATGATTTGAACTCTCGTCGTTATTTGGCCATTGGTTTAGATAATGAAGAGCAAATGTATGACTTCAGTATCGAACCAGATGACCGCGAATTTACGCCACAAGCGCTAAGGCGAGCAGGCAAGAGATAAAACAAAGAAACGGTTGGCATTGCCAGCCGTTTTTTTTAACTACGGTGAATAAATGAATTCATATTTTAGAACGTTTTTTTTGGTAGGTCTTGTTGCTTTTAACGCAACAGTTTCTGCAAATTCTTCATACCAGGCTCCGTTAGTTAATGAGTCTCTTTTACTTGATATTGCGATTGGCGATAAGATTTATATAGTAGGTGAAAGAGGGCATATTTTAACGGGTACAACACAGCAAAACTTAACACAAGTTTCAGTCCCTACCAGAACCACATTAACAGCCGTGACGCTTCTAGGTTCACATGCTTGGGCTGTTGGTCATGATGCCAGTATTTTACATTCATCTGACGCAGGCCAAAGTTGGCAAGTTCAGTTGAGCATGCCTGAATTAGATCGACCGTTCCTCGATGTGTTATTTATGGACCAATCTTCTGGCGTTGCTGTTGGCGCCTATGGTTTATTTTATAGAACAAACGATGGTGGCAACACTTGGCACAAAGAACTGCATGCATCAGTGCTTCCACAAGACGATATCGATTATCTAGATAGTATTAAGGATGAACCTGCTTTTTATGACGAGGAATTGTCATTCATTTTGCCACATTTTAATCGTCTTAGTTATGCTAACGGCAATTTATATATGGCTGGTGAGGCAGGAATGCTGGCGGTTAGCAAAGATTTTGGTCGGTCTTGGTTTCGTTTTAATATCGACTATCGAGGTTCTTTTTTCGACGTTCAAGAAACACAAAACGGGCAACTAATTGCGGTTGGGCTAAGAGGGAATATCTTTCTAGCGAATGATGATTCACAAGAATGGCACAAGCTGCAAACTTGTGTCACTACCTCATTAAATTCAATTATCGATGGTAAAGACAATAATATTTACATAACGGGTAACAATGGCGTTCTATTATCACTAGATCAAACTAAAGTATCTGTTAATGAATACTATCCAGCTAATGATGAAGGATGTTCAATTCATATTTCGATCAAAAAGTTAAAAAATGACTTAAGTGATTCTATATTGAATGGATTGGTAATTAACGACGCTATCCTTGCTGTAACAGCATCAGGCATAAAGCAAATTGAGTTAAAATAATTAACATGGCAAATTTAATCAACGCAATAGAAAAAGCAGTCTTTCGTCATAGAATCTCAGTGATTGCTTTTTTCTCCATAGTAACGCTAGTCCTTTTTTACAACGCTGCTCAATTGAAGCTAGACGCAGGATTTGAAAAGAACATCCCACTAAATCACGAGTACATGCAAACTTACATGAAGCATCGCCAAGATTTTGGTGGTGCCAATAACGTGCTGGTCTCGGTTTGTGATAAAAATGGTAATATTTTTAATCAAAACTTTTTCGATACTTTTAAAAATGTTCATGACCAAGTTTTTTTCATTAATGGCGTTAACCGTTCTCTAGTAACGTCTTTGTTCTCGCCGGCAACGCGCTTTACCGAAATTGTCGAAGGTGGTTTTTCTGGTGGACCTGTCATACCGGCGGATTTCGACTCGTCAAATCCAGCAGCATTGGATTTAGTTCGAAAGAATATTGATAAAGCAGGTATCTTGGGTCGACAGGTTTCCAGTGATTTCCAATGTGCCATGATAACCGCACAGTTACTCGATATAGATCCTGAAACGGGACTACCACTAGACACCTTAGCAATAGCAAAAGAGTTAGAAACGCAACTTCGCGGTCTTTATGAAAATGAAGCAACTTCAGTGCATATTATTGGTTTTGCAAAAATGATCGGCGATGTGGCTGATGGGGCAAAAGATGTTCTGTTATTCTTTGCAATTGCTTTCGCCATCACCGCGATCATGGTTTTCTTTTTTTCCAAATCTATTATGCTCACTTTCTTGCCCTTATTTTGCTCAATAGTAGCAGTGATATGGCAGTTGGGCTTATTAACATTACTTGGTTTTGGTTTAGATCCAATGTCGATTCTGGTTCCGTTTTTAGTATTTGCTATTGGCGTTAGTCATGGTGTGCAAATGATAAATGCGGTAAGTAAAAAAGTATCGACAGGGATGGATGTGAAGCTTGCATCTCAGTACGCATTTAAAACCTTACTCATTCCCGGTGGTATAGCGCTTCTATCCGACACCGTAGGCTTCATGACCCTGCTTGTTATCGATATAGGTATCATCAGAGAATTAGCCATTACAGCCAGTATGGGCGTTGCCGTCATTATTCTAACCAATTTATTATTGCTACCTGTATTAATGTCGTATGTGAAGGTCTCCGATAAATATAAGGCCAAATTTGTTGCATCAGCTGAGAAGCATGCAAACAGTTGGGATATTGTGGCAAAGTGCGCCAGCCCTAAGGTTGCTATCGTCATTGTTGCAGTGACCGCCGTCTTATTTGGTTTTGGCTTCATGCAAGCACAAAAATTAAAAATTGGTGATTTACATGCTGGAGCACCTGCACTGCACGAAGAGTCACGTTATAACCAAGATACATTCTTAATTACCGATAAATTTGAAATAACGGTGGATTACATCTCAGTTATCGTTGAAACCAAAAGCGATGCTTGTACTGAGTTTGAATACATGACCACGATGGATGAGTTTCAATGGAAAATGGAGAATATTGAGGGTGTTCAATCTGCCATTTCCATAGCATCGGTAGCTAAGCGTGTTAATGCAGGTTACAACGAGGGCAATCCTAAGTGGGAAGTGCTACCAAGAACTCAATCAACAATGGTGCAAGCGATTTCTCGGGTACCAACCTCAACGGGGCTGTTAAATAGAAATTGCTCTGTTATGCCTATTATTTTGTTTATGGAAGATCACAAGGCCCAAACGATTGAAAGAATTGTTGCGGCTGTTAAAAAAATTAGCCAAGAATATACAACAGATGACCTGCAATTCAAACTTGCATCAGGTCCTGTCGGTGTCATGGCGGCGACTAACGAAGCAGTAAAAGAATCACAAGATCCGATGTTGTACTATGTGTTTGGTGCGGTGATTATATTGTGTCTTGTTAGTTTTAGGTCAATAAGAGCGACGTTAGCTGTCGTTATTCCGTTGTATGTTGTTTCGGTTTTGGCACAAGCCCTGATGACTTATTTGGAAATTGGGTTAACTGTTTCAACCTTACCGGTTATTGCACTGGGTGTCGGCATTGGCGTTGATTATGGGATCTATATACTGTCTACAATGACGCTCAAGCTGAGAGAGGGACTTTCAGTACAAGCTGCTTACCTTGAAGCCTTAAAAGAACGCGGCAGTGCTGTATTGTTTACGGGTATTACCTTGGCGATTGGGGTAAGTACATGGGTGTTCTCAACTCTCAAATTCCAGATGGATATGGGCATATTGCTAACGTTTATGTTTATTGTGAACATGCTAGGTGCAATTATTGTACTTCCAGCCATCGCTAGACTATTGTGGTTTAGATCGGTAGAAAAATAATTCTGAGTAATTATTTAAAAAAAGGCCGTAAGGCCTTTTTTTATGCACAAATTGAACATGCTTATGCAACTTGTAAATTAAAGGTTAAATATAGCTATCAAAACGCTAATAATTTGGCGAGAATACCGATAATAAAAGAGATAGATAAGGTTAGCTGAAGCTGATAGCTTAATATTTTTTCACTAAAACCAAGTGAATAGCATCGAACAATTTACCTTAAATCCAACATACAACTAATGAGAACGTAAATGTCAGTAACAACCCATCAACATTCTGTTTTACTTGAGCGTGTTTTTTCGCTGATTGATGAGAAAGTGGATAACGGTGACGCAGCGTTAATTCAACAATTTGCACGATTGTTATACAAAAACATGTCTTTTGAGGACATCAATGGGCGCAGTGATAGTGACCTTTATGGCGCAACATTGAGTTTGTGGCAACTCACACAAACTTTTACTATGGATAGTCCGTGTATAAAAGTATTTAATCCTGAAATTTCTAAACACGGTTGGCATTCTTCACATACAATCATAGAGATTATTATTAAGGATCTGCCGTTTTTGGTCGACTCAGTTCGCATGGCCATTAATCGCTTCGGCTTCGCAGCGCATCTTTTACTGCACTCTCCGATGCATGTAACACGCAGTAAAGAAAACAAAGTAACGGGCTTCGTTGACAGTAAATCAAAGTCCAATAAAGACTCATCTGAGACTGTCATTTTTGTCGAAATAGATCGGCAAGCTAAAAGGTCAGATATCGACAAACTGAGAAATGAATTGTTATCCGTAGTTGATGAAGTTTCTCTTTCCGTTGCTGATTGGCAGCCGATGCGAGAAAAATTAGCTACCATTACCAATAACTTTGAAAACTCAAAATCAATTGCGTCTTCAGCTATTAAATCTCAAGGGAAAACTTTTCTAAATTGGTTAAACGATCATAACTTCACGTTAATGGGATATCGTTATTATCAGGTTAAAGCGATTGAAGGTGACCATCGTTGGATACCAGAAAATGATTCCAGCCTTGGATTGATGAAAAACTCTATCAACGATCGCCAACGAGTTCTGTCTAATTTACCCACAACTGCAAGAGATGCAGCGCTAAGTGATAATCCGTTAATTCTCACCAAAACAAACAGTCGCGCTCGCGTTCATCGTCCGGCTTACATGGATTACGTAGGTATCAAGGAGTTTGATACGCAGGGCAATCTCATTGGAGAGCATCGTTTTTTAGGTCTATATTCTGCATCGTTCTATAACAGCAGTGCAACAGACTTACCGATGTTATGTGAAAAAATTGAACGGATGTGTGAAATCTCGGGTTTTGATAAAGGCACTCATGCGTATAAAGCATTTGTAAATATTGTCGAAACGTATCCGCGTGATGAACTGCTACAAACATCTGATGAAGAGCTCGCGCAGATTATAAAAGGTATATTCCAAATGCAGGAGCGAGGAATTTCTCGCTTATTTGTGCGCAAAGATGCGTTTGGTCGTTACTATTCTTGTCTAGTTTATGTGCCAAGAGAACGCTACAACACGCAATTAAGAACTGAGACACAAGCATTGCTTAAACGCTCGTTTAAGTCGGATGAAGAAGTTGAATTTAATACGTATTTCTCTGAATCTGTGTACGCTCGTACGCATTACATCGCCCGCGTAAAAAATAATAATCTGGAGTTTGATGTGAAAGAAATTGAAGATAACTTGATTGAGCTAACTAAGTCATGGCAAGACAAGTTAGCGGCTAAAATCACATCTGCATATGGTGAAGCAAGAGGCAAGGCGATTCAGAAAAAGTATGTCAATGGATTCAGTCGAAGCTATGCTGAGCATAGCTTGCCAAGCGCTGCACTGGTTGATATTGACAGAGTTGAATTATTGTCAGACGAAAAAAAACTCGATATTCTTTTTTATCGTCCCCAGGAAGAAAGTGCAGAAAGTGACATTGTTAAACTAAAATTGTATCACCGTCACGTGCCAATTCACTTGAGTGATGTGCTACCAATGTTGGAAAACTTTGGATTGCGCGTCGTAGATGAAAGTCCGTTTCGAGTAACAGATGATGAGGGCGTGGTTAGTTGGATCATGGACTTCACTATGCTGCACAAAAATGGACAAAACTTCCATATGGAAAAAGCGCAAGAGCTTTTTCAAGATGCCTTTACTAAAACATGGAACAAAAGTCTTGAGGATGATGGTTTCAACCGTTTAATTCTTAGTGCAGGCATTAGAGGACGCAACGTCACCATATTGCGCGCATACGCGAAATATATGCGCCAAATTGGGACCTCATTTAGTATCGATTATATGGCAAATACGCTTTCTAACTATCCGGATATTGCAACTGACGTGGTCAGCTTGTTCAGATTATTATTCTGTCCTACGATCAAGCGTATGCCGAAGAAAATAGAAACCCTAAAAGCTCAAATTTTGTCTAAACTTGACAATGTTTCGAACCTAGATGATGACCGGATAATCCGCCGCTATTTAGAATTATTAAATGCGACAGTGCGCACCAATTTCTACCAAAATGACAATGCAGGTAACGAAAAGTCCTATATCTCATTCAAAATGTTACCTAGTAAAATTAGCGAGATGCCGTTACCGGTGCCTAAATTTGAAATTTTTGTTTATTCACCGCGTGTTGAAGGTGTTCATTTGCGCGGTGGTAAAGTTGCCAGAGGTGGCTTGCGCTGGTCTGATAGACAAGAAGATTTCAGAACAGAAATTTTGGGTTTAGTTAAAGCGCAGCAAGTTAAAAATACAGTTATTGTTCCTGTCGGTGCAAAAGGCGGATTCGTATGTAAATCTATGCCAGCCGATGCCGACAAAGCTACCCTGCAGGCGGAAGGACAAGCATGTTACAAAATATTTGTGCGCAGTCTGCTCGATATTACTGACAATATTATTGAAGGTGAAATCATTCCACCAAAAGATGTTATTAGATTAGACGAAGACGACCCATATTTGGTTGTTGCAGCAGATAAGGGGACGGCCACCTTTTCCGATATTGCAAACAGTATTTCAGATGAATTTGGCTTTTGGTTAGGCGATGCTTTCGCATCAGGCGGCAGTGTTGGTTACGATCATAAAAAAATGGGTATTACCGCTCGCGGCGCTTGGGAATCTGTGAAACGTCATTTCCGCGAAATTGGTATCGATTGTCAAACAACGCCATTTACCGTGGTTGGAGTGGGCGATATGGCAGGTGATGTTTTTGGAAATGGCATGTTGCTGTCCGAAAAAACGCAAATTGTGTGCGCTTTTAATCACCTACACATATTTTTTGATCCAAATCCAGATGAAAAAGCGAGTTATAAAGAACGCCTCCGTTTGTTCGAAGACCCGTCGCTTAGTTGGGATGATTACAACAGAAAACTCATATCTAAAGGTGGGGGAATATTTAAACGCTCAGTAAAAGCCATCCCATTGTCGCCCGAGATGAAAAAATGGTTAGGTACGCGACAGGCGACGATGACGCCAAATGAGTTGATCCACAATACATTAAAAATGCCCGTCGATCTTATCTGGAATGGTGGAATAGGTACTTATGTTAAGAGTTCAAAAGAGTCACATTCCGAAGTCGGCGATAGAGCGAATGACACAACACGTGTAAACGGCAAAGATGTGAAAGCTAAAATTATCGGCGAGGGAGGGAACTTAGGCCTCACTCAACTCGGTCGTATTGAATTAGCGGCAAACGGAGTTTATGTTAACACTGACTTTATTGACAATGTGGGCGGCGTAGATTGCTCAGATAATGAAGTTAATATTAAAATATTATTAAACACGTTAGTCAATGCCGGAGATCTCACGATAAAACAAAGAAACGCGTTGTTATATCAAATGACTGATGACGTGTCAGACATTGTTATTCAAGATTGCTATCGCCAAACACAGTCAATCTCAATTACTAATTTGGCCGGTGTAAAACAACTAAAAGAGCAACTTCGTTTCATTCACGGTTTGGAGAAAGAGGGGCTACTGAATAGAGAGATGGAGTTCATCCCTTCAGATGATGAGATTTCAGAACGAGTGATAACTGGCCAGGGTCTCACCAGGCCAGAACTTGGAGTATTAATCTCCTATGGCAAGATGGTACTGAAAGACAAGTTTAATATTCCACAGATTACAAACAATCCTTATTATAATAAGTTATTAGTAAATGCCTTTCCACCGGTGTTACGCGAAAAATACCAAGCACAAATGCAAGAACACCCGCTTAGAAGTGAGATTATTGCGACTAAATTAACCAATGAAATGGTTAATGATATGGGCTTGAATTTTGTTTACCGGCTGCAAGAAGAAACCGGTGCTCTTGTTGAGCAAGTAGCTGAAGCTTATTCAGTAGTAAAGGGTGTTTTAGATGTATCGTCACTATGGGAGAGCGTAGAAGGTTTAGATAATAAAATTGATGCGCAATTACAATTGAAGATATTAAATAATATACGTCGAATTTTACGTAGAACGTGTCGTTGGTATATTCGCCACGGCGGTAAAACTAATAATATAGAGAAAGCGATTAATCGTTATAAGCCAGCTTTTACAGCAGTCTCGGAAAATTTAGGTAACTATTTAGTTAGTTCTGAGTTTGAAGAAGTTCAAGCTGAAACGAAACGCTTAATTGAAGCTAAAGTGCCTAAAGACGTTGCTTACCGAGTTGCGGGTTTCAGTAATATGTTCTCGAGTATGGATTTAGCACAAATTGCCGAACTGGAGAAACGCTCGGTTGACGTTGTTGCCAGACTGTATTATCAATTAGGTTCACGCTTTGAGTTACATTGGTTCTTAGAACAAATTAATCAACAGTCTGTTTCAAACCACTGGCAAGCTCTTGCAAGAGCTTCTTATAGAGAAGAACTCGATTGGCAACAGCGTTCATTAACATCAGTTTTGTTAAACATTGAACCTGATGAGAATGATGCGGACAAAATCTTAAACGACTGGTGCGAAGCAAATAAAGACATCTTAAAACGTTGGTATCACATGATGGCGGAGTTTAAAACGTCAGATAATCACGAATTTGCTAAATTTTCTGTCGCATTAAGAGAATTGGTGCTGTTAAGCGAGAAGGCAAACCATTAGAATGCAGTAGTTTGCAAATAGCCCTGCTGCGCGGGGCTTTTTTTTAGTTTGGGGAAACTGTGTATTCTTTAGTTCAAAAATTTTTATTAGGTCGTGATCCAGAATGGAGCCACGACGTTTCTATCGCCTTTCTTAAATATTCTCAACGTAATTTCATGTCCCGGTTTTATGCACAGAAACTACCTGAAAAGCCAATAAATTGCTTAGGAATGACATTCAAAAACGCGATTGGTTTGGCTGCAGGGTTAGACAAAAATGGTGAGTGTATCGATGCTTTCGCTGCTATGGGCTTTGGTTTCATCGAAGTAGGTACTGTTACTCCAAAACCGCAACTTGGTAATGACAAACCTCGACTGTTTAGACTTGTAGAGCATAACGCAATCATTAATCGAATGGGATTCAATAATAAAGGCGTTGATTATTTGGTTGCGCAAGTTAAAAAGGCCAAGTACGAAGGCATATTAGGTATTAACATTGGCAAAAATAAAACCACACCCGATGAAAGTGCGTTAGAAGATTATTTATATTGTTTGGATAAAGTATATGCTTTTGCCTCTTATATTACCGTCAATATTTCCTCTCCAAACACGCCTGGTTTGCGTAATCTGCAATATGGCGACGCACTCGATAATTTATTATCGGGTTTAAAGCAACGTCAATTAGCGCTGCAAATCGAACATAAAAAGTATGTACCCATATTAATAAAAATTGCACCCGACTTGAGTGACGAAGAAGTTAAATCAATTGCTGCATCCTTAATAAATTCAAAAATGGACGGCGTAATTGCCACCAATACAACGCTCGATCGTGAACGTGTTCAGGGCCATGAATATGCGAACGAAGCAGGCGGATTGAGTGGAGAAGTGCTTGCTGATAAGAGCCTCAGACTCACAAAAATACTAGCACAAGCGTTAGATGGGAAAATGCCAATTATTGGTGTCGGTGGTATTAGTAACCCGCATGATGTGCAAGGTAGGATCCAAGCCGGGGCGACATTAGTTCAGGTTTATTCATCTTTCATTTACCAAGGTCCACAACTTATACAGGAGCTTGTTAATGCATAAGCTAATCATAACGACATCTAAAGGGCTAGATGAACTTCTAAAAACTGAAGTAGAGCAAATTCTTAGCAAGTTAAATGTAGCCGTTCAAGTCACAGATAGTCATAGTGGCGCAAGTTCAGAGAACGTCATTGATGACTATGAATTACCAACATTGCAACTACAACCCGGTCAAGTTTCTTTCATCGGAAGCTTAAAAGACGCCTATCAGCTATGTCTTCATTCACGACTCGCTAACAGAGTCTTACTGGTCGTTGCAGAGGGCAAAGTAAATAGTGCTGAAGAATTGTATGATGTTGCCAAGGAAGCTGATTGGCCGTCACAGTTTGATACTTATGTGCCGTTCATGATCCAGTTTAATGGTACTAATAATGCGATTAATAACAGTCAGTTTGGCGCATTAAAAGTAAAAGACGCCATTGTGGACCAATTTCAAGAAGCTGGTCACGAGCGACCATCAGTAGACAAACTCAAGCCTGGTATAGTCATTCAAGCAAGGTTGAGACGCGATACGTTAAATATTTGTATTGACCTCTCGGGTGGTAGTTTGCATAAAAGAGGTTATCGTGACGGTGCTGGTGAAGCACCTTTAAAAGAACATGTTGCAGCGGGCATATTGATGCGTAGTGGCTGGGCTCAAAACGCCAACAAGGTGCTTTTGGACCCAATGTGCGGTTCAGGAACGATTCCTATTGAAGCTGCAATGATGGCAGCCAATATACCGCCCAACTTAGGTAAAGAAACATGGGGATTTGAGCATTGGAATCTGCATGAACCATCCGTATTTAGTGATGTTGTAGAACAAGCTAAAATGAGTGTCACGGTACCTAATGCGGCCATTTATGCTTATGATTTAAGTACTACGTTAGTTGATCTCGCTGAGCAAAATGCAGTGAGGGCAGGCGTTGCAGATTATATAACATTTAAACAATGTGATGCATTGGATGCGGTTGTCGTCGATGCTGGTTTAAAGTCAAAATCAACCGAGACAGCGCCGAGTGAAATCGACTGCAGAGGCTATATCGTATCCAATCCACCTTACGGTGAACGACTTGGTGACTATACGTCATTGCTGCCATTATTTGACAAGCTTGGACACCATTTAAAAAAGCATTTTGCGCTTTGGCATGTTTCCTTATTGACTTCAAATCAAGATCTACTGAAGGCACTAAAACTCAGATATACAAAAAGCTATAAACTCATGAACGGTAAACTTGAGTGTGTACTCATGAATTATCAAATTAGTGGCCAAAACTTGGAGATATTTGAGAGCCAAACAGATGAAAATCATGAGTTTGCTAATCGCCTACGTAAAAACATAAAAAGACTTAAGCCATGGATAAAACGCAGTAACACCAATGCCTATCGTATTTATGACGCGGACTTACCGCATTACAATCTTGCTATTGATATATATAATGATTGGATAGTGGTTCAGGAGTATGCACCTCCAAAAGATGTACCTGAGGAAAAAGCGAAGCAACGTATGCAAGAGGCACTAATTCATATTCCAAAAGTATTGGGCATTCCGTCGAGTAAAATGTCTGTAAAAGTGCGGCGCCAAAACAAAGGTAAAGAACAGTATGAAAAGGTAGCCCAGAAAGGTCAGCGAGTCATTGTTCAAGAACATGAGGCGCAATTTTATATTAATCCAACCGATTATTTGGACGTGGGTTTGTTTTTAGACCATCGCGATACTAGATTGCTCTTCAAACAACATTGTGCAAACAAAGATGTTCTTAACTTATTTGGATATACGGGCAGTGTCTCAGTCCACGCAGCGCAGGGCAAAGCGAAGAGTGTAACAACGGTAGATATGTCGAATACTTATTTGGATTGGGCCAAAGACAACTTTGCATTGAATAAAATAAACGGTCCATTCCAATTTGTACAAGCAGATTGCTTGAAATGGTTAACTCGACAGCACGGTAAATATGATTTGATGTTTATTGATCCACCTTCGTTTTCAAATTCTAAACGAATGGACGATACATGGGATGTGCAGCGAGATTATGTTAGCTTGTTGAGCGATGCTAAAGATTGCTTAAAAGAAGGTGGCAAAATATTTTTTAGTACTAATTTACGTCAGTTTAAAATTGATCAGGAAGCGGTTAAGGCACTCGGGTTTTCAATAGAAGATATTACCCAAAAGTCGATACCTGAAGATTTTAAACGTAATCCAAAAATCCACAAGTGTTGGATTCTGAGCGCGTGAAATTAATTTTATATACCGGACCAAATTGTTGTTTGTGTGATTTAGCGATCGATATTATTGATAAATTCAATGTGCAAAATGCAGATCCAACAATTAAGTCTACTTTCCAACATAGTCCATCAGGTAGCCAACTAGAAAGCGTTGAACTAGAAATGATCAACATAAGAGATTCAGCTGGGTTGTACCATCTTTATGCCTCCAGAATTCCTGTATTGAAGAAAGCGGATGATGAATCTGAACTAGGTTGGCCATTTACACTTGAAGATTTAATCGAGTTTTTACAATGAATTTAATGCAACTAAAAAATGCCTCTATTTTATTTGGGCAACCTCCATTGCTAGATAGGGTCGCCTTAAATATACAGAGCGGCGAACGAGTCTGTGTGGTTGGTCGCAATGGCAGTGGGAAATCCACTCTGCTAAAAGTAATTGCAGGTGAAACCAAGTTAGACGAAGGGCAAATGATACTGCCAACAGGGACTGTAGTGTCCAGGTTACCGCAGGATCCACCACAAGACATCAGTGGTGATATATTTGATTATGTTGCTGAAGGTTTAGAAGACGTAGCTCAAATACTCAAAGACTATCACCATATAATCAATATTATTGGTGATGACCCAAGTGAAAAAAACTTGAATCGAATGCAAGAGTTGCAAGAGCAACTCGATTCAAGAAATGCATGGCAATTTGAACAACGCATCAGCAATGTACTAACACAACTACAACTTGAACCAGATCAGATTTTATCAGAATTATCAGGTGGTTGGCGACGGAAGGCCGCATTAGCTAGAGCATTGGTGAGTGAGCCTGATCTTTTGTTATTGGATGAGCCGACTAACCACCTAGATATAGATATGGTGCAATGGTTAGAAAAAGCACTTCTAAACTATAATGGCGCAATCATATTTATTAGTCATGACAGGGCATTTATACGTAAATTAGCTACCCGTATCGTGGATATAGATCGCGGTCAAGTAGTCAGTTACCCTGGTAATTATGAAACTTATTTAGAGCAAAAGGCACATGATTTAGAAGTTGAGCAAACGAGTAACCGTGAGTTTGACAAAAAACTGGCCAAAGAAGAAGTGTGGATAAGACAAGGTATCAAAGCAAGGCGCACGAGAAACGAAGGCCGAGTTAGAGCGCTCAAAGCACTCAGAGATGAATACAGTTCACGCAGAAATGTAACTGGTAATGCAGTTATAAATCGGAATTCAGGTGGAAAATCAGGTAAAAGAATATTTGAAACTGAGGGTTTATACTTCAATTTTGACGACAAAACATTGGTTGAAAATCTCAATTTACTGATAACGCGTGGCGAGAAGATAGCCTTAATTGGTGGCAACGGTTGTGGTAAAAGTACACTTATTAAGCTGTTATTGGGCGAGTTAGAAGCAAGTCAGGGCGA
>JBLHOI010000004.1:0-17022 GCA_047621375.1 Glaciecola sp. | reverse complement strand
CTTAAGACAGTTGGCTCGATGCAATTTAAATTGCACCTTTCCTACGATGCTATCACAAACATTCCTTTGCACTTCCATCAGCTAAACATGAAAAGTATTAATCAATCCAATAAAATGTTCGATTTGTACGGCGACTTTGCTCTTATTGGTTTTATGTTTTTTGCTGCCTGCATTTCAACAACTGAGTTAGCCATGGCCTAATTCACTGCTATGCTTTTCTCGTCAGTAATTCGTTTTGTACGACGATTATAGTTAGTCCTTTAAAACAGAATCAGACTGCTGAGCCCCAAAATTAATTCGGCCAATTTATAGTACACAAGCTTTGGCTTCTCTTAGTTTAAAACGTTAAGAGATTTTGACAAAGTTTAGGTACGATAAATCGAAGGTTGCAAGGTGTATCAGCTTTAAGCATCGATACATCAGAGAAGTAGTACGAATTAAGGTTACTTGCAACGGTATCATTGAGTCTTTAAACATGAGATGGTGGTCAATCGTTCCTAAAATTTAGTTGGACTCGATTTTTGCTAAGACTTAAAAAATTCGTAATTAATAAAAACTTAGGCAGTAAGATTAAGATTAGGCAACTTTTCTTCATCGTAGTGTTTAGCGCACTTCTAACTGCCGGTTGTGTAGATAACGCCGATGAAAGCATGCCAGACGCTGCTCAAGACAACGCAGATCAAACAAGGGCGCATCCGCCACAACAAGTGAGCGTGCTGATAATAAAAGAGCAAGAAATATCTTTAAATAATGAGTTGCCTGGCCGCGTGGAAGCGTTCATGACGGCTGAGATTCGCCCTCAAGTGAGCGGTATCATTCAATCGCGTTTTTTTGAAGAAGGCAGCTTTGTTAAAGAAGGCCAGCAGCTCTATCAGATTGATCCGGCACGATATGAGGTTGATTATCAAAGTGCAAATGCGAGTTTGCAAAATATCGAAGCTGAACTTGAGTTAAGTCTTGCATTACAAAGCCGTTATCAAAGTCTGATAAAAACCAATGCAGTGAGCGAACAACAAGTTGATATCGCGAAGGCAAATGTGGAAAAAGCCGAAGCGGCTGTCGCACTTTCGCGGGCTGAGGTGAAAATAGCAAAAATTAACCTTGATTACACGAAGGTGCATGCACCCATTTCAGGCTATATTAGCCCATCGACTGTAACAGAAGGTGCCCTCGTTGCCGCGCAACAACAAGCCACTTTAGCAACAATCAGGCAACTGGACCCAATTTATGTCGACTTGTCTCAGTTGGCGGCAAGCGCAAAGGCTTTGCGCCAAAGCTTGATGACCAGCAGCGTGGCCAAGGGCGAGGACGCAAAGTTTGGGGTAACGCTTTTACTCGGTAATAACGATCTGGTTTATGCCCAAAAAGGTAGCTTGTACGCTACTGATATAGCCGTAGATGAAAACACAGGTACGATTCGATTGAGGTCTGTCTTTCCAAACCCAAATGGAGCTTTGTTACCTGGCATGTTTGTACGTGGAATTATTGAGAAAATAGGAATTCAAAAAACAATAATAGTGCCACAAAAAGCCGTCAGCATAGAGACCGATGGTTCAAAGTCAGTTTGGCTTGTTGATGATAATAACATAGCAATCAAGCGTGCAGTAGTGACCAGCGGCACCTATAAAAATAATTGGGTAATCAAAAGTGGTCTTAGCACTGGCGATACCATTGTTGTAGTGGGGACAATGATGTTGCAGCCGGGTGCCAAAGTCGCTCCTAAAAACATCAAATCGAAGGATCCAACGAATGTGTCCTCTGGAGGAACGAAACCTGATGACCTTGCCACAGGTGACGCTAATAATAACAAAACAAGCTCAAACTAATGATATCTAAATTTTTTATCGATAGACCAATCTTTGCGTGGGTTATTGCCATCGTAATTGTGGGCGTAGGTTCGCTAGCCATTGCATCACTGCCGGTTGAACAATATCCAAATATATCTGCACCTAAGATATCAATATCAGTCACTTATCCAGGCGCATCGGCGCAAACACTCGAAAACACGGTGACGCAAGTAATTGAGCAGAATCTGACCGGTATCGACAATTTGCGCTACATCCAATCAGAAAGTTCCTCATCAGGACGTGCCAGTATCAATCTCACTTTTGAGCCGGGAACTGACGCTGATATTGCTCAGGTACAAACACAAAATAAAGTATCTCAAGCAGAGTCATCGCTCCCTCAAGCCGTACAGCGACTGGGCGTTTCTGTTAGAAAGGCAGGTAGCAGTTACGCACTAATCGTGAGTTTTTATTCAACAGATGATTCATATGGGCGAAATGAAATCTCTGACTTCTTGGCGTCCAATATAGAAGAACCACTCAGCCGGATTGATGGCGTAGGGCAAATTAGGACATTCGGTCCTGAGCATGCAATGCGTATCTGGCTGAATCCACAATCAATGTACAATCTCAACATTACAACACGAGATGTTATTAATGCCGTTAAGGATCAAAACGTACAACTAGCTACCGGTCAAATTGGTGGAGCGCCGAGTGTTGAAGGTCAGCAGCTCAACGCGACAATTACGGCGCAATCATTACTTGAAACTGTAGCCGAATTCGAAGCCATCTTGCTAACGGTTAATCAAGATGGCTCCAAAGCAACCTTAGGTGATGTTGCCCGCGTTGAAATTGGTGCCGAAAGTTACAGCGTAATAGGACGCTACAATCGTCGACCTGCATCCGGAATTGCCATCGAGTTGGCTCCTAATGCGAATGCTTTACAAACCATTCAAGCGGTTAAAGACAGGGTCCAAGAATTTAGTGACATCATTCCTGAGCAATTAGAAATTGCGTATCCAGTAGATATTTCACCCTTTGTAGAGGCATCAATTTATGAAGTAATTAAAACGCTGGTGATTGCTGTCTTATTGGTTATTTTAGTCCTTTATGCATTTTTACAAACATCGCGTGCGACTTTTATCCCAACGGTGGCTATACCCGTTGTGCTACTTGGGACGTTTGCGTTTCTTTATGCTTTTGGTTACTCCATAAATATTTTGACATTATTCGCGCTCGTATTAGCTATTGGTATGTTAGTTGATGATGCAATAGTGGTTACTGAAAACGTAGAAAATAAATTAGAAAATGATCCGAATATGACACCAAAGGAAGCCTCAGTTAAGGCTATGAAAGAAATTTCAGGTGCGCTTATTGGAACAACAGTCGTCATATGGGCAGTGTTTATTCCGATTACATTTTTTGAAGGTTCAACCGGCGTAATATATCGACAATTTGCGGTGACTATTTCTGTAGCGATGGGTATTTCGCTTTTTATTGCGCTGACTCTCTCCCCATCGTTGTGCGCTATCGTTCTAAAACAAGGTAAGACAGAAAAGAAGACAGGATTTTTTGGCGTTTTTAATAGGGGCTTTAAAAAATTAAAGGGGGGACATGAAAACTTACTAGTGAAATTATTGGCAAGTCGCATCGTTTTACCGATAGTTTTCTTAGCGATGATTGCGGTTACTGTTGGGGTATTTGTTAAAATACCTACTTCGTTTTTGCCAGATGAGGATCAAGGACGCATGTTCACACTGGTTAGCGGGCCGGTAAGTTCAACGCTGCAACAAACCGTTGAGAAAAACAAGCAAATCGAGGACTTCTATTTAGACCAGACAAACGGTGCGGTTGAAGGAATATTCACTGCCGCTGGTTTCAGTTTTTCTGGAAATAGTCAAAACGTAGGTATCGGTTTTATTAAAATGAAACCTTGGGCACAGCGCGGAGAAAGTCAAAGCGTTTTCAAGATCAGCGAACAAGCGGGTAAGGCATTGTCCACTGTTCCAGATGCCATGATTATTCCAATTGTGCCGCCGGCAGTAGCAGCACTGGGAAATTCAAGTGGTTTTGAATTTCAGTTAGTAGATAGAGCAGGTTTGGGACAAGATGCCTTTAATACTGCAATGCATCAATTCATTGAAGAGGCAAATCAAAGTGCTCTCCTCAACAGAGTCCGTTTTAGCGGACTGCCGCCTAGTCCACAATATAATGTTGATATTGATTCCGGTAAAGCGCGAGCACTCGGTGTGCCAATTGCAACAATTAATCAAACCTTAAGCACCGCTCTGGGTGGTTCTTATATTAACGACTTCATAGAAAACGGCCGTATAAAAAGAGTATACGCGCAAGCGGACGCTGAATATCGGATGCTGCCGACTGATATAAAACGATGGCATGTGCGCAATGCATCGGGCGGGATGGTGCCTCTATCAACATTTGGATCAGGTGAATGGACATACGGCGCATCCAAGCTAACGCGGTTTAATGGGAAATCATCTCTTGAAATTAAAGGTGAAGCAGCGAAAGGTATCAGTTCTGGTGAGGCTCTCAATAAGGTGTCAAAACTAGTTGAAAATTTGCCAGAAGGGGTTGGGCTGCAGTGGACCGGACTATCGTATGAAGAGCAGCAATCGGGTGGCCAGGCATGGATGGTTTACATGATCTCAATCGTAGCTGTGTTTCTAGCGTTGGCAGCTTTATATGAGAGCTGGACAATTCCCTTAGCAATTATGTTGACCGTGCCACTGGGTATATTTGGTGCGGTTCTGGCAACGTGGGGAGCAGGACAAGCTAATGATATTTATTTTCAGGTAGGTTTATTAATGACAATCGCTTTGGCTGCTAAAAATGCGATTTTGATTATTGAGTTTGCAAAAACTAACCTTGAAGAAGGCATGAGTGCTTATGATTCTGCGGTAACCGCAGCGAAACAGAGACTTCGTCCTATCCTGATGACGTCATTGACATTCATTTTGGGTATTATGCCGTTGGCATTTGCTTCAGGGCCTGGTTCGGGTGCACAGAATGCAATATCAATTGGCGTATTGGGTGGCATTACTGCCACGACGGTCTTTGTTTTATTCTTTGCACCGTTCTTCTTTATTGTGGTTATGCGTCTATTTAAGAAAGACGATGCTAAAAAGGCATAAACGACCTAAGCATTGTATAAGCTAAACTAACAGAATGAGTTACGCTGCCTCAGTATTAACAGCGTAACTCACCAGAAAAATGAGTTTACTTATTACGTTAAACGCGCGTAAAGACTTACTATAACTAGAATAATTATCCTTTTCTTAATATTTCAAATATGTGTTATCTCATATTGTAGATATTTACTTTTTGTAGATCGCAATAAGCGGTAATATAATTGAAGAAGGGCCGTATTTAATTTATTTGAGCAAGGGGTATATTGCAAATTAGTGGCGGTTTGTATCAGCTATCTTCAGTATAAATAACTGAATTAAAATGAGAATGACTAGAAATAAAATAATATTAGTAAAAGTAAAAGGCACGTCTATCAAGAAATTTAAGCCAAACGCTATCATAATACAGAACGCTATATTACATAACAGAATTAGAATGATAAGTAGTAATGCATGGCTTTTGTCACTCATGCCGTTTTGAGCTCCTTAAATTCGATGATATCTAAAAAATGTTGTGCATTTTTACGACACTAATCACTACGTAATACTTTGTTACCAAACCAAATGATCTGAGTACTGATCCACGCTAGAGCAATTTATTTTGCTTCAAAGCCCCTTGGTCTTATTCATCTTGCTCTATCGCTGTCTTTACTCTAAATTAAGATTGCTCCAATGCGAGTTCTACTGGTACATTTTAGGTTCAACGATTTGCTCTAACCCATTGAAAGTGTCATCTCTCAACAAATCAATTTAGAGTTTGCGGCAGTTAGCAGTTCGGTTAATTCGCATAATTGCATCTGCATCAACAAAATCTCAGTTGAGTCCGCATTTATCTGTGTAGCTATTCTCAAGTGTAAATTTGACATCAACGTGATGTTTACCTAGCGATTCATCAAAAAGCATTGATGCTGTAAATAGTAGTTTAATTAATAATTTGGTTATTTATTCTACATCTATATCATCAAACACGTGCAAACACATAAATTAAAATAAATTTAAGCAAATATAACGCCATAAATTATAGATCATTAAAAACAATATCTTATAATTTGTATAAAGGGATCTAAAAGAAATGTGTCAAAAAACCTGACAGTGCTCTTTGACACTGACTTCATTGTCAGTCACTACAGGGTGTGTTTTCAGATCAGAAGCCTCACAGGTAAACAGTGCGCGCAATAACACTTCGATACTAACTCTTAAGCTATGTATCAAATTAATAAGCGATTTTCGCTGGGGGTGCATAGATACGCAAGGAACTCGTTTTGAGCAACTGCAAATTCGCTGGACAACTTCTAGACCTGGGATGAAAAACGACTTGATTGACAACTATACCAGTATAGAAAATACAAAACCCAAGTGTAACGAACTTTTTTATCAACGTATTCATATAGTTAGAATATTAAAGGTTTCAATTCTGCGAGTGCAGCGTGATCAAATTTTTTTAAAGTATCGCAAAATATAATACATTATTATTTAATATACTTTAAATAAAATAATAATGTATTAATATTTATGTAAGTAACTGTATATATTATATTTTGAAAATAATTAAGTATTTAAACAAATTATTAGCGCAATATAATGGGTATGTGAATAACGATCAATAAGGTAGCAGAAAACATGAAATATACATTCGTAGTGGCCATCCTTATCAGTGCCAAATGTATCGCACAAAGTACACCATCTGAATTTGCTGAAATGAATTTTCAGGAGTTGTTTAACCAAAGTCTTTACGAGACAAGCTCGGAACGATATCTAAGCTCACCTTGGTTAGTCGGATATCAAACAAAATCTGTTAAATTTGAAGGTTACCTTGAGGGTTCCAAATCACTTAGCTTCGATGATGTGCTATGGAATGGTCCAAGCGAGATCCGTACGAGCAAAAACTTTCCCGTTTTACCTACAATTATCTATCAAAAAGCACACGTTATTTCTTTGGGATATCAATTTAGTCCAAGTTGGCAAGCGCAAATATCTATTCCCCATCTCAAGCAAAAGACTGATCACGTTAGTATTGTCAGTAATTATAACTTTTTTATTATTGAAACTGAAGGAGTTGGAGATGTCGCTGTTTCAGCTAATTACAATTGGAATAACGCTGGAGCCGGAGTGTGGGGATTGTCTTTCGGGATAACCCTTCCAACGGGATCTATCGACAAACTGGGGGACACCCCCCGAGCAGCAGGTGATCAGGAACTTCCCTATACGATGCAGTTGGGCTCAGGCACCTATGATTTCCCCATTGAATTAAGCTATAAAAATCAGGGTTCACATGACTTTTCTGTGAGTTTGTCGGCCAATATACGGACTGGCTATAACAGTAGAAACTATCGGTTGGGTAACAATTATAGCCTAAAAGGCCGTTATCAAATTGAGCTTTCCTCGACGCTACGATCTTATGCTGAATTGGGTTTTCGTTACAGTGACACTATTAGCGGCCAGGATGATTCGTTATTGGTTAACGCACCTTTTCCATATCCGGCTAGCATAACTAATCCCAAATTTTATGGTGGTAAAAAAATTGATGCTGGATTGGGACTTTCTTGGAAATTTGCGAAAGACTACCAACTCACTTTAGAAATAGGTAAGCCTCTTTATCAACATCTCAATGGACCACAACCCAAGGAGCAATGGCGTAACAATATTTCGCTTTCTAAGTTAATTTAATGGAACCGTACAGTTTTTTAAACCTGTTTTCTCAAGTAGTAGATAAAACTGTAAAGCCTTTTCTTGTCGGTTTATTTTTATTTTTTTGTGTCACGGGCAACGCGTCCGCTGCCTTGAGCAAGGAAGACAAGTTAAAAGCAGCTTATTTGTTGAACTTTACCAAATTTATAGAATGGCCAGTCGGTGTAGATAATCAGTCGGTTTCTTCAATCCGGATATGTGCAGAAGAATCAGATGAGTTTGTTACATTTTTGAGTGATATGGTCAGGAACTCGAAATTTGCAGGTAGAGTCCCTGAAGTACAATCGTTAGCATGGGATACAGCGAGTAGATGTAACTTGATGTATTTGACCTCGATTAAAAATGTTGATCTTGTTGACCTACATAACGTCGTCATTGTTGTCAATTCAAGAGAAACTTATTTTCCTAGTGTGGCAATCGTATTTTATGAGAAAGACAAAAGATTACGATTTGAAGTTGATTTGAATTACGTAAATTCACTTGAAGTAAATTTCAGCTCTGAATTATTGAAACTTGCTAAAATCAGAAGTTGAATATGAATAAGAAAAGTAAAATCGGTTTCTTTGGTAAACAACTTATTGCCGCATTATCAATTAACATTGTTTCCTTGTTGTTAATATCAATTTTGTTATACACAAATTTTATTAACGATTACAAGAGTAACATGATAGCCATGGTAGATAGTAAAATTCAATTGTTAGCCGATAGCAGTAGCTCTGCATTAATTTTTTATGATGAGAATTCGGCTTCAGAAATATTGCAGACCCTTAAACTAAATCCCTCTATTCGTTACGCGCAAATTTATGATCGCGATAAGCAATTATTTGCTGAGTACAAACCTCAAGGCCAAATTATTGATAAGATGCTTGATGAATTTCATCATAGCGATTTTTTCGAAGGGGCCAACCTGTATAGTTTTCGGCAGATAACCAAGGATGATGAATTGCTAGGTACTATTCTGTTGTCTGCCAATACAGATGCGCTAAGTGTTCAGAAAAAAAGTTACATAACAACAGCAGTAATTGTACTTTTATGTAGCTTTCTTATCGCTTGTATATTTACTTGGAAATTGCATAGGAAACTGTCGGTACCGTTCACAGATTTAATCAATTTGGTTAATTATGTCGCAACATATAAGCTGTACCACAAAAGACTTGAAAATAGTTTAGGTGATGAAATTGGCGAGCTTGTTTTAGGTGTCAACGCCATGCTGGACACTATACAAAAAACTGAGTTACTGCTTTACAACCGCGCCAACTATGATGAATTGACCAAGTTACCCAACCGGCATCTTCTCATGGAACGGCTGTCTCAGGCGATTAAGAATGCTGATAGAAATAAAACGCAAATTGCTGTGTTATTTCTTGATCTAGACAGATTTAAAATTATCAACGACAGCTTAGGCCACATCGTAGGAGATCAGTTGTTGGTGCAAGTAACAGAGAAGATACTGTCGAGTATACGGGTATCTGATACCGTCTGTCGTTGGGGAGGAGATGAATTTGTTGTGCTGCTTGATAATATTCAACTGCATGAAGATATTCAGTCTGTCGTGGACAAAATTAGTAATGTGTTGAATTCTGAGAATATCATCGGCAATAATTCGTTGTTCGTCTCAACCAGCGTTGGTATTGCCTGTTATCCAAAAGATGGTGAAAATGCTAACGATTTACTAAAACATGCTGATGCCAGTATGTATGAGGCAAAATCGGAAGGCCCAGGTAATTTTCGATACTTTGACTCACATATGCTGGATGGCGCAGAAATACGTTTATCAATGGAATCTAAGGTGAGGCAGGCATTTGAACGAGATGAGTTTTTCTTGATGTATCAGCCGCAATTGTCAGCGGATACTAAAATTCTTGTGGGATTTGAGGCATTAATAAGGTGGGAATATGAAGGTAAAATGATACCGCCAGATGTATTCTTGCCTATCGTAGAAGATATTGGCTTAATGTATGAGTTAAGTTTATGGGTACTGAGGCAGGCTTGTAAGCAAAATTCAAACTGGCAAGAAGCGGGGTTGAAACCAGTAAGCGTAGCGGTAAACTTGCCAGCCTCTTTTATTTTACGTCCACAATCTAATGAAAGGATTCTGGAAATTCTTACTTTTACAGGACTAGCCCCTGAACACTTGGAAATAGAACTAACAGAGCATACCTTTTTAGACTCAAGGGAAGGCGCGGTATCGGTATTAAACCAACTAGTAGACTTAGGTATTGCTATTTCTCTTGATGATTTTGGAACGGGCTATTCCTGCCTAGCTTATCTGCAATATATACCTGTTGCAAAGCTTAAAATAGACGGTGTTTTTATAAGAGAACTCGGATTAAACGAAGCTAGCGATGCGATAGTGCAGTCGATTATCACCCTTGGGAAAGGGCTGGGAATGAAGTTAGTGGCAGAGTGTGTAGAAACAGAGCAGCAACTCAGTATTCTTAAAAATATGGATTGTGACGTTATACAAGGATATTTGTTTAGTAAACCGTTATCGACCGATGAAGCCACACTTTTTCTTCGCAAGTCTGCGGGCTTACAACGGTCGGACTTAGTTATTATTAAATAGAAATACCACTTTACTTCAATACTTAATAAATTTAAGTGATCCCCCCAGTTTCGTTCAGGACTATTAATTAAATTGACTACACTTGCTTTGCAGGCGATTCAATCTGCAAATTTTGTTGTCCGATTATTGCTCAGTGCATAGGTGTGATTAAAAATGACATCGTTGTTACTTATATTTAAGCTAGATATTGTTGATGGGGTTGTTGAGTCTTTTGCTGTAAGCTAATAATAATAGGTAGTGTGTTATGCAGGATCCAATACTAGTGAGATACTAATGAAAAAGAATTGTGCGGCGGTTGAGTGGGCTAAATGATCTAAACGTCGGTATCACTTGTGATACAGTACAAATTGCAATTAATCAGTGTGTAGCTGAAATACAACACTTAAAGTGAGATATATGAAAGACAGTAGTCAGACCGATACCCAAGTCCAGCACATCACGGTGAGTGAACCTAAAGAATGGGCAGCTGGCATACCCGCTGTGATCTCCGCTTACAAAAATACGACAATGAAAGCCGGTGCCATAAAAGGCACCCGTTTGCTCTTCGAATTAAATCAAATAGAGGGTTTTGATTGTCCTGGCTGCGCCTGGCCTGATCCCTTAGGGAAACGTGCAACCTTCGAATTTTGTGAAAATGGTGCCAAAGCCGTAGCTGACGAAGCAACAAATAAACAGGTTACAGCCGATTTCTTTGCACAGCACAGCATTGCTGAATTACGCACAAAGTCTGATCGTTGGCTCAATAGTCAGGGGCGTTTAATAGCTCCCATGTGGTTGGCCCCAGGCAAAGAGTATTATCAGCCCATCAGTTGGCAAGACGCTTTTAGTTTGATTGCGGAGCAACTGAATACGTTGGAGTCCCCCGACCAGGCATCCTTTTACACGTCTGGTCGTACCGGTAATGAAGCTGCTTTTTTATACCAACTGTTTGTACGTAAATTTGGTACTAATAATCTACCCGACTGTTCTAACATGTGCCATGAATCAACGGGTATAGGTTTAATGGAAACCATAGGTGTGGGTAAAAGCTCTATCAGTTTAGAAGATTTAGAGCATTGCGAAGCGATATTTGTTTTCGGTCAAAATCCGGGATCGAATCATCCGCGAATGCTTGGCTCTTTGCAGGCAGCTAAGCGCCAAGGTGCCAAAATAGTGGCAATTAATCCATTGGATGAAACCGGTCTCAAACGCTTTAAAAATCCTCAGGAAGTTTCAGGTGTGTTAGGCGATGGCACCGCATTGCGCGACTTGTATTTACCGGTCAAGATAAACGGTGATGCGGCCTTGCTAAAAGGGTTATGTAAAGCCCTTATTGCCTGGGATAGCCCACAGCAGCCAATACTCGATCATGACTTTATTGCACAGTACTGCCACGGCTTTGCTGAGTTTAAAGCTGATATAGAACACACCAGTTGGCAAGAAATCGAGGAGGCTAGTGGATTAAGTAAAACCCTAATTGAACAAGCAGCAGAGATTGCCAGTGGTTCTAAAAAAACTATTTGCTGTTGGGCCATGGGTATTACTCAACATAAAAATGCGGTTGCGAATGTTCAACTGATGACTAACTTTTTAATGTTGCAAGGCAATTTAGGTAAACCGGGCGCTGGGGTTTGTCCGGTGCGTGGTCACAGTAACGTGCAAGGTGATCGCACCATGGGCATTTGGGAAAAGCCAACTCCGGAGTTTCTAAATGCGCTGCAAAAAGAATTTAATTTTTCTCCTCCTCGGGTGAATGGAGTTGATGCGGTGGATACCGTACATGCCATGCAAGCTGGACAGGTAAAGGTTTTATTTGCTTTGGGCGGCAACTTTTATCGGGCAATGCCCGACCACCAAGCGAATGAGCAAGGTCTGGCACAATGTGAATTGACAGTGCAGGTATCGACAAAACTCAATCGTTCACACTTGCACACGGGAAAACAAGGACTGATCTTACCGGCGTTGGGAAGGACCGAAATTGATCAACAGGCATCGGGTGTGCAAACTATTACGGTTGAAAACTCCATGGGGGTTGTTCAAACCTCTCACGGTAAAATCCCGCCGGCATCAGAGCATTTAAAAAGTGAAGTGGCTATCATTGCCGAGTTGGCCAACCATACGTTGCCTAATGACAGTATCAACTGGCTTGGACTAAGTGAGGATTACCGGCTTATTCGTGAGCATATTGGACATGTTGTACCTGGCTTCGAAAATTTCAATCAGCGAGTCGAAGAACTAGGTGAGTTTGTCCTACCTAATGCCGTTCGTGATGCACGCCAATTTGGCACTGCGACGGGTAAAGCTAACTTCATAGTGAATGCTATCGTGCCAGTTGAGGTACCCAAGGGCTGCTTGTTAATGACGACCATTCGCAGTCACGACCAATTTAATACCACTGTGTACACTAATAATGATCGGTACAGGGGTATACATGGCGGGCGCAGGGTCGTGTTTATAAGCGAGGGCGATCTTACTCGCTTAGGGTTGCATGACGGACAAAGGGTGAGTATCAGTAGCCACTGGCCAAACGACAAGGTAGCCACACGGCAAGTAACAGATTTTCAGTTAGTGAAATATGCGATTCCTGAAGGCTGTTGTGCTACTTATTACCCAGAGACTAATGATCTCATTCCTCTGGGCAGCGTGGCGGACAGGAGCAATACCCCAGCTTATAAATCGGTGGTAGTTAGTCTGCACCCTAGTGCTTCATGAGGGTTAATATTGTGAAATAAATGACGCCAGCAGCTGCCTTGTTTGCTCAGTTTTTAATGCATTGAGAAACGGGTCAGCCGCCGCGTGCTAGGCTGTACCCTTTTCAGGGCGCTTTAGAAATCGTTATCTATGACCGACAATAGGTTAGGTGAGAATGGCAGTGTCACTGAATACTTTGGCAAAATGAACTTATCACCCTTGAATATCCCATATTCAAGGGTGATATTTTTTGCTGAATGTGCAGCAAATGCTAAGATATGAGGCGTCGCTATTACATCCATTGGCAAAGCGACCTCATGATATAGGTACTTTTTTTAGTCACTAATAAATTGAATTTTACTTCGTCTTTGTAAATATTACTCAATCACATTTTTTAAAAATACCTTGCCACATCTCTATATGAGTCAGCATCGCTGCTTGGTATTCATCAAACTCAGACTGGTTATATTTATCAATTGTCAGCTTAAAGCTATTTGGCAAATTGTCATCGTCAATAAGTTTTAGAAAGTCAGCCTTTAAAGAATAATGGTAATGGTTAATCTGCGCACCTATTGCTTGTATTTTTTGAATAAAAAACATCGTAAATACATTACGGATAATGCTTAACTTCTCGCTATCTTTGTGAGTTTCACAAGTGAAGGATAATGCCCAACGCGATATATCGGTTGTCATCTGGTTCAGATAGTTGCGCAGTAACATTTGAGATCGCCATAAGCGCACATACACTCTATGCCTTTGAATCGACTGCAAGCTCGCTTCCATTGCCGCTATGTTGGCAGCTGGATCATCTCTGACCGCAATAAGATTTTTTAAATCAAACAATCCTTCGGTAAAATTATCGTTTTCGTCACCATCAATAAAGCCGGAAGACGCACTAATACCCAAATAAAACTCGTTACTTTGAGTCATCATGTTCGCCCATACTAATGGAAATATAGCTTGTTTTTGGGATAGCCAATATTGCATTTTTTCAACAACTGCGTCGTTATTTTGAGTTGAATAACGCTCAATACATTTTTGCAGTTTATCAATCAGGATCCATTCGTAATTGAGTCGAACGGAGGGAAGCTGAATTTTACCTAGCGCTGTGTTGCGTTCTGCAATCAATTGTTTGATCGCACAATCTTCAATCGCATAAAACTCACGCATCTTTATATTTAACTTAGGTATATTAATGGCAAACGTCTGCTTATCAGCGAATTCAAGTGTGGCAAAAGTTGGAATGTCTGTTTTTTCGATGTCCAATACCTTATACATTCTCTTACTGTAATCTTCTAGAGCGTTTGGTAATAACTGATGGCGTTGACATGATTGAAGTAATAACATTAAAGAAATAAAAATAAACAATCGAAGCACATTTGTTTTACTTGATCTTCCGTTTGTCATTTTACTGCGAT
The DNA here is from genome assembly GCA_047621375.1 of Glaciecola sp. Classification (GTDB taxonomy): domain Bacteria; phylum Pseudomonadota; class Gammaproteobacteria; order Enterobacterales; family Alteromonadaceae; genus Glaciecola. The sequence continues at coordinate 2,750 of JBLHOI010000004.1, read as the reverse complement.
CCCTCGTTTAGTTTTAGCGATAAATCATAGATATTTTCGAACGTTTTTGTTGTTGATTGCAATAAAGTACGTTTTAACATAAAAGCAGGAATAGCGATGTCAGTATCCGCTGATCCAATATAGCTTAATTCATTTTGTGACCCTACGAGCGAGACGCGCCATGTACCTTTGGGGCGTTTAATTAACACGCTGTTTTCTAGTTCCTCAGCAGATGGCATCAAATCAGATTCACTTACGTGCACTGCGACTTCGGTTTTGTTTTGATTAAATTCAATTACTGATTTAGTCAACATTAAGCGGTCGCTAAATGGCCATGGGCTTGCGAATCGAGTTTGAATTACTCGGGTATTGTCAGTAGATTGTTTAAGCAGTGTTACCGACTTGCAATTATGCATCCAGGCGCAACTCTGCGGTGCACTATCGAGTAGTCGAATAAACGCGACGGCTGAAAACCGAGTTTGCATTGTTGCCTCAACTTGCCATGCGCCATTGATGTCTTTGATGGAGACATCAATGTTGGGCTTTTCTTCGGTTGCGCTGACCATTGGAGAACAGATTGATGTCGACAAAACAAATAAAATGGTTAGTTTTCTGATGATGTAGTTTAGATTAAGTAGGCTATTCAAAGTATAGGGTTCTCTTGAAGTTGGGTTGTAAGCCCTGTTTGTATCGAATTAACCTGAGTTAATAATTGCATATTAGACATCCATATCGGTATAATTTATTTTTTAGGCGCTTGTTGGTCTCTTTACAGAACCTATCGAGTCGTTCTCCGAGTTCGGTGACCACTTTTCAAAAGTAACCCATCGTTTTTTATTATACGTCATTTTTGACGATTTACATCAAGTGGCACATCGTAGGTGTCACCACTGTTAAGGATTTTTATGCCAGTCATTACTCTTCCGGATGGAAGCCAGCGTAGTTTCGATAACCCAGTCTCAATTGTAGACGTTGCTATGGACATCGGTCCAGGCTTAGCGAAAGCTACAATTGCCGGTAAAATAAATGGTCAATTAGCTGACGCTTGCGACATGATAAGTGTAGATGCAAGGTTGCAAATTATTACAGCTAAAGATAATGAAGGCTTAGAAATTATTCGTCATTCATGTGCCCATTTGATTGGACATGCGATTAAGCAACTTTATCCAGATGTTAAAATGGCAATTGGCCCAACTATCGATAATGGTTTCTATTATGATGTTGATATAGACCAGCCATTGAATCAAGACGATCTTGATAAAATAGAAAAACGTATGCTGGAATTATCCAAAACAGGCTATTCAGTGATTAAGAACGTAGTCAGTTGGCAAGAAGCAAGAGATACTTTTGAGTCTCGCGATGAGATGTATAAAATCCAGATACTTGATGAAAATATAGCGAAAGATGACAAACCTGGACTATATCATCACGAAGAATATGTCGACATGTGTCGCGGACCTCATGTACCGAATATGAAATTTTGCCAACATTTTAAATTGATGAAAGTGGCCGGTGCATACTGGCGTGGTAGCAGCGATAATAAAATGTTGCAACGAATATACGGGACTGCTTGGGCTGATAAGAAACAATTAAAAGGCTATTTGCAGCGTTTAGAAGAAGCTGAAAAACGCGATCATCGTAAAATTGGCAAAACCCTCGATCTATGGCATTGGCAAGACGAAGCCCCTGGTATGGTGTTTTGGCATAATGATGGCTGGACTATCTATACTGAAATAGAAAAATTTGTTCGTCAAAAGTTACGTGAATATGACTACGACGAAGTAAAAGCGCCATTAATGATGGACCGCTCGCTTTGGGAAAAATCGGGACATTGGGATAAGTATGCTGACAATATGTTCACAACCGAATCTGAAAAACGTGAATATGCAATTAAACCGATGAACTGTCCAGGTCACGTTCAGATATTTAATCAAGGTTTAAAATCTTATAGAGATTTACCTTTAAAAATGGCTGAATTTGGTTGTTGTCATCGCAATGAGCCGAGTGGTTCCTTGCACGGATTAATGCGTGTACGTGGATTTACGCAAGACGATGCGCATATTTTCTGCACTGAAGAGCAAATTCTTGAAGAAGTGAGCAAATGCATCCAGATGGTTTACGATACGTATGCCGCATTCGGGTTTACTAACATTGCAGTTAAGTTATCGACTCGTCCTGAAAAAAGAGTTGGTTCAGATGAGGTTTGGGACAAGTCTGAAAAAGAATTAGCTGACGCCCTAAAAGCAAATAACATTGAATTCGACTATTTACCGGGAGAAGGTGCTTTTTATGGTCCTAAAATCGAGTTTACTTTGTACGATTGCCTAGAAAGACCTTGGCAGTGCGGCACAGTGCAGCTTGACTTCTCAATGCCGGGCCGGTTAGGGTCGACATACGTTGCCGAAGACGGTGAGCGTAAAACGCCGGTGATGATTCATAGAGCTATTTTGGGTTCACTTGAACGCTTTATCGGTATTTTAACCGAAGAGTTCGCTGGTGCATATCCGTTATGGCTTGCGCCAACTCAAGTAGTTGTGGCTAACATTACTGATAGCCAGTCAGAATATGTTACCTCTGTTGCAGCGCAACTCAAAGCAGCCGAGATTAGAGTGAAATCTGATCTGCGTAATGAAAAAATTGGTTTTAAGATCCGCGAACATACCCTGCGTAAAGTTCCTTACTTTATTGTTGTAGGGGAAAAAGAAAAAGAGTCAGGTATGGTAGCAGTGAGAACTAGAAAAGGGATCGATTTAGGTACCATGTCGGTGCCA
>JBLHOI010000003.1:0-17639 GCA_047621375.1 Glaciecola sp. | reverse complement strand
TTATTGCAGTTTGAAGTGGTCAGCACGCAAAGTTTTAAATTAGCTGATTGCCGAATAAGTTCGACGGAAATTCGCCGAGCATTGTCAAATAGTGATTTTGAATTAGCAAAGGAAATGTTAGGACGCGAGTTTACGATCAATGGGCGAGTAAATCACGGGGATAAAAAGGGCAGAACCATCGGTTTTCCCACTGCTAACGTGTTGCTCAAACGATGCAAGTCACCTATTAGTGGGGTTTTTGCGGTAGAAGTTATTATTGCTAAACAACATTTCAATGGCGTCGCTAACATTGGCAATAGACCGACGGTTAACGGCACCAGATCGCAACTAGAAGTTCATATATTTGATTTTAATCGAGATTTATATGGTACGTACATAGAAGTTGTTATTAAACAAAAGCTCAGAAATGAGAAAAAGTTCGAAAATTTTGAAGAACTGCACCAACAAATAAAATGTGACGCCCAAGCGGCACGAGAGATATTCAATATTTAAAGGCTTGTAGTATTAAAGTCAGTATTAAATTTATAAAAACATAATTATAGAAGTGGAAAACCAGATATGACTGATTATAAACCGACGCTAAATTTGCCTGAAACGGCGTTTCCAATGCGTGGTAATTTGGCGAATCGCGAACCGCAGATGCTGAAACAGTGGACAGAGAAAAAACTGTACGAGCAGATCAGAAGCGCTAAAGCTGGTAAAAAAACTTTTATATTGCACGACGGTCCTCCATATGCAAATGGTGATATTCACATAGGTCATGCTGTTAATAAAATTCTAAAAGACATCATCGTTAAGTCAAAAACTTTATCAGACTTTGATTCTCCCTATGTGCCGGGGTGGGACTGTCATGGTTTACCTATCGAACTGATGGTGGAAAAGAAAGTAGGTAAGCCTGGTAAAAAAGTCACTGTTGCTGAGTTTCGTGAAAAATGCAGAGCCTATGCTGAGCGTCAGATTGATGGTCAACGCAAAGATTTTATTCGTTTAGGTGTGCTAGGTGACTGGCAAAATCCATATAAAACCATGGATTTCTCTTCTGAAGCTAACATTATCAGAGCATTTGGTAAAATTGTAGAGTCAGGACATTTGGAAAAAGGATTTAAGCCAGTTCATTGGTGTACAGATTGCGGTTCTGCATTGGCTGAAGCGGAAGTTGAATATCAAGACAAAGAATCTCCTGCAATTGATGTAAAATTTGAAATTACGGAGTACGTTAAGTTTGCAGATGCTTTTGGTATCGCTACTGAACTATTGCAACAAAATAGGTCATCGGTTGTCATTTGGACAACAACACCATGGACTATTCCTGCAAACCGCGCTATCTGTTTACACCCTGAGCTAATCTATGAACTGGTTGAAGTGACGCTTGAAAATGGTAAAGAAAATTACGTTATAGCGGCTGATTTGCTTGAAACCTGTATGCAACGCTATGCTATTACTGAGTTTAATATTATCGGCTCATGTGCCGGCGCAGCCCTTGAGAATTTAGTCGTTAATCATCCTCTAAACCCTATTCAAGTGCCATTGATCTTAGGTGACCACGTTACAACAGAGGCTGGCACCGGTTGTGTACATACTGCGCCAGCTCACGGAGTCGACGATTTTAATGTGGGTAAACAATACGATCTCGAAGTTTATAATCCCGTTGGTGGCAATGGCGTTTATCTGGAAAATACGCCTTTATTTGCTGGCTTACATGTGTTTAAGGCTAATCAACCCATTGCGGATGCATTAGCTGAGAAGGGCGCTTTAGCCTTGCAAGTTAAATATGTGCATAGCTACCCACACTGCTGGCGTCACAAATCACCGATTATCTTTCGAGCGACTCCTCAGTGGTTTATCAGCATGGATAAAAATAATTTACGTAAACAGTCAATTGAACAAATTGGTAACACTAAATGGATCCCGGGTTGGGGTGAGGAACGCATCAAAAGCATGGTTGAAGGCCGCCCAGATTGGTGTATTTCACGTCAGCGTACCTGGGGTGTCCCAATTACATTATTCGTACATGAAGAAACGAACGAATTGCACCCACAAACAGCACAAATTATCGAAAAAGTAGCAACGGCAGTTCAGCAAAAAGGTATTCAAGCTTGGTGGGATATGGATGCAGAGAGTCTCATTGGCGCAGATGCAGATAAATATCAAAAAGTCACTGATACGCTCGATGTATGGTTTGATTCGGGTGTTACGCATTATTTTGTTGTAGACAAGCGTGATGACATTACAGCCGGTGCTGATTTATACCTGGAAGGCTCCGATCAACATCGTGGTTGGTTTATGTCTTCACTGATTTCTTCTACTGCCATGCATGGCCATGCTCCTTATAAAGAAGTACTAACCCATGGTTTTACGGTTGATGCTAATGGTAAGAAAATGTCTAAATCGTTGGGCAATGTCGTTGCACCTCAAGAAGTGACCAACAAACTCGGTGCTGATATCCTGCGTTTATGGGCAGGTTCAACCGATTATCGCGGTGAAATGACGGTTTCTGATGAAATTTTGAAGCGCTCTGCTGACGCTTATCGTCGAATTCGTAATACTTGCCGCTTCTTACTCGCGAACTTGAATGGGTTTGAGCCTAGCAGAGATATCGTCCCTTTTGATGAAATGGTCGCATTGGATCAATGGGCTGTATTGCGTGCAGCGGCAGTACAAAAGCAAATCCTTGAAAGTTATGATCAATACGACACCTTAGTGGTATGTCAAACACTGATGCAGTTTTGTTCTATTGAAATGGGTAGTTTTTATCTCGATATCATTAAAGACAGGCAATATACTGCCAAGTCGGACGGGCTAGCAAGACGTTCTTGCCAAACTGCCTTGTACCATATTGCTGAGGCCTTAGTTCGTTGGATGGCGCCCGTTATGAGCTTTACTGCACAAGAGGTTTGGGAAGCGCTTCCGGGCGACAGAGACGAATTTGTGTTTACCGGCGCATGGTATACTGGATTACCTGCAGTTGACGCGAAGGCAACAAACTCATTGGACAATGATTTCTGGCAAACCATCATGAAGATGAAAACTGAGGTGAACAGCGCATTAGAGAAAGCGCGTAACGAGAAAACCATTGGTGGTTCACTTGAGGCAAAAGTGGTTGTTTATGTGAATACAGAAAAAGCTAATTTACTTGCGAAATTGAAGGACGAGTTGCGTTTTGTGCTAATTACCTCGGAAGCCGAAGTGAAAAGCTTAAGCCAAAAAACTGACACAGCAATCGCATTGAATGATTCAGACGTGTTTATTGATGTTTTGGTCGCTGACGGCGAGAAGTGCGCACGCTGCTGGCACCATAAGCCAGAAGTAGGTAACGATCCTAAACATCCTGAACTCTGTAACAGATGTATCGACAATGTCGATGGAGATGGAGAAGTGCGAGAATATGCTTAATTTTTTCAACAATTCGGGCATGCGATTTACTTGGATTTCGGTCATCGTTGTTATATTGGATCAGTGGACTAAGCAGGCGGTTGTTGACTCCATGGAGTTGTACGAGTCTATTGAAATAGTTCCGTTTTTTAATTTCACATACGTACATAACTATGGCGCGGCATTCAGCATTCTTTATGATGCAGGAGGTTGGCAGCGTTATTTTCTAAGTGCAATTGCATTGGGTGTTAGTGGTTTAATATTATGGTGGTTGAAAAGCACAACACGACAACAAGTTTTGTTACCTGTTGCATTTTCATTTATTTTAGGTGGGGCGTTAGGTAACGTTTATGACCGTATCATGCATGGTTATGTCATCGATTTTCTTGACTTATATTACGGTACTTCACACTGGCCAGCATTTAACATTGCCGATTCTGCGATATTTATAGGTGCTATTTTACTTATAATTGATATGTTTATTAACAAAGAGGCAAATGAAGTTGACAAATAATACCTTGGTCATTGGAGATAACTGCGAAGTTATTTTACATTTCGATTTAAAACTTTCAGATGGTTCTGCCGCTGACAGCACGAGAGTTAATAACAAACCTGCAAAAATGGTAATGGGCGATGGCAGTCTTACGAAAAACTTTGAAGATTGTTTGCGTGGCCTTGCGGCAGGAGATAGGAAGTCGTTCTTATTGAATGCGGACGATGCGTTTGGTATGCCCAATCCTGACAATATATATTATGTAGACCGAACTAAGTTTACTGCGGATACACCTGTGGAAGAAGGCATGATAATTGCCTTTGCACAACCCGATGGCTCTGAACTGCCTGGTGTTATTCGAAGTATCGCGGGGCAGTCAGTGACGGTTGATTTTAATCACCCCCTTGCAGGCCAGAGCGTTACCTTCGATGTTGAAATTATAGAAGTAAGAGATACGGGAGCAAAATAAAGTGGAGATCCATCTAGCCAATCCAAGAGGTTTTTGTGCAGGCGTCGATCGTGCTATAACGATAGTAGAGCGTGCGCTAGAAATGTTTGGTCCGCCTATTTACGTCCGTCATGAAGTAGTCCATAACAAATTCGTGGTTGATGGATTGAAAAATCGAGGGGCTGTTTTTGTTGACGAGCTTATAGAAGTCCCTGACGATACCATTGTTATCTTTTCAGCACACGGGGTCTCTCAAGCCGTTCGTTCAGAAGCTGAACAACGCGGTCTTAAGGTGTTTGATGCAACTTGTCCGTTGGTAACAAAAGTGCATATGGAAGTAGCGCGTGCCAGTAAAAAAGGCACTGAGTGCGTTTTGATTGGACACCATGGACACCCTGAAGTTGAAGGTACAATGGGGCAATATAACAATCCTGAAGGTGGTATATATTTAGTTGAATCAATTGACGATGTCGCAAGTCTGGTCGTCAATAATCCAGACTCACTGTATTATTGCAGCCAAACCACTCTGTCTGTAGATGATACTGCGGATGTGATAGATGCCTTGCGTCAAAAGTTTCCAAAGATTGATGGCCCTCGTAAAGATGATATCTGTTACGCAACGCAAAACAGGCAAGATGCAGTAAGAGAACTTGCCAGTGATTGTGACATTCTATTTGTAGTAGGAGCACAAAATAGTTCAAACTCAAATAGATTGAGAGAATTAGCTGAAAAAATTGGTGCAAAAGCGTATTTGATAGCGGATGCAGAATGTATTCAAAAAGAATGGTTAACAAATGTATATCATATTGGAGTCACTGCTGGGGCTTCTGCACCAGAGATTTTAGTTAAAGGGGTCGTTGATAAACTGCGCAGTTGGGGTGCTGTTAATTCAACAGAGCGTCCTGGACGCAAAGAAACAATTGAGTTTGCCGTGCCAAAAGAGTTACGTATAAAGCAAATATAAGACAAAATATAACTATTAAATGACGCGAAGTTCAATAAACACGGGCTTCGCGTTATTTCCCTCATTACAAACCTACTTCAGTTCAGTTTCGATACGTATTTAATACGTTAGAATTATTCAAGATAACCAACCAACCCTATATCTCATGTAAGCTGATGATATGGAAAAGCTGTTTTTGAATAACTATGAAGCTGAATAAAATTACCAGTCGATTCGCAAGAAAATCAATGCTCTCTCAAAATGGGCTTGGTATGGTCGAAGTATTAGTTACTCTTTTTATCCTATCAATTGGGCTGTTGGGAGTTGCATCACTGCAATTTGTTGGTTCGTTTTCCAACGCTGATGCGTTAAATCGAACTCAAGCCGTTTTTGTAGCGCAGCAATTCAGCGAACGTTTAAGCGCAAATACGATGTCATCTGAGGTTGCAGATGGCTTCGTGGTTGATAATACCTATTTTAATGAAGACATATACAACTTTGCTAACTTAACTTGCTCAATAGATGACGCGAGCCCTTATGAATGTCATTGCACAGCACACCCATCTTCTATCGCAAATTGCCAAACTGGCGATTGTGATGCCGCTGAATTAGCAGAGTTCGATGGCTATCAGATGTCATGTGCTGCTGTGCGCAGTAATCCTAATGCAAAAATAAGTCTGACGTGCACAGATAAAAATCTAGGTGATACGGACTTATGCTCCGCCGGTTCTATTCACGAAGTTATCGTCAGTTGGCCTGTACGCAGCTGGCAAGGGAGTGAGCGGGTCTTAAATAGTGCATGCAACGTGGTCGCTTCCGATAACAATGATTGCGTTGTAGTTGAGGTAGCTCTATGAGTCTATTTACCAATAAAAGCAACTGCAGAAAAAAACAAAAAGGATTCACGCTAGTCGAAATAATGATTTCCATGGCACTAGGACTGGTTATTTCTGGTGCTGTTATTCAAATAATGGTTAGCAACTCGGTGACCGAAAAATTAAATAGAGCAATGGCATCTAGTCAAGAAAGTGGACGTTTTATTATCAACCGCTTGCGTGGTGAGATGTTAATGGTTGGTTTATATGATCAAATGAATCCAAAATTAAATATTGATGTTGATGTCGTAAATGAGAACAACTTTGTACGCAATCACCCCGTGATATTGCCCAACGAATTTGCAGTCAGGACTACCTTAGGTGCAAGTCAAGGAACTGGTGGTGGTAACGATACCCTAGTCGTTAGCTTGCAAAGTAATATGGATTGCAGAGGGTATGCTCTGGGTTATGAAAACGATGAAGAATTTTATGTTGTTAATGAATATTTCGTTGATGACAACAAGTTAAAATGCAGAGGGTTTGATGGTCGCTATTTACGCGGGCAAAAAGCTGCTGAAGGGCATAATAGTCATAACGCAATTACTATTTTAGACGATGTGACTAACTTTCAAGTGACCTATGGCATTACCGACTCAGCGTCGACCTCAGGATCCGCAATTCCCACTCGGTTTATCACTGCCGATGGCATCCAAAACGCGGTTAACAATGATAGGACTATTATCGCATTGCGAATTGCTCTTGTGGTTCGCGCTGACAGTGACATTACAGTTGAGAATAGGCCATCTTTTAGACTACTTAATGAAGCAAATTATACCCCTAGTGATAATGGCCTATATAAATCGTTCGAAACAACAATAACATTAAGAAATATGAAAAATTTCGTAAGGAGTAATGTATGAAAAATCAGCAAGGTGTTGTAATGGTGTTCGCACTGTTAGTGCTGATGTCATTGACTATTCTTGGCGTTGCCTCAGTTTCTAGTGGCGTGTTACAAACTAAAATGGCCTCATCATTAGAGCGTAAATCATTTGCTTTTGATGCGGCTGAGGCTGCTCTCGCCGGTGTGGTCTATGAGTCAGAAGACGAATCGTTATTATCCGACCCCCTTAAATCGGATCCACTTTCGGAAGCAAGGCAATTAGATGCCTTGGATATAACCAATGATCAACTAAGTTGTTTTGATAATGACCGCATTAATCGCTTCATCACCAATGATGGATTAACGCGAGGAAAGATGCATACAAGCCAAGGAGATTTCAGAAGCAACCCGTCAACAACTAGCTGGTCTAAAAGTGTTTTTGTCAGAGAACAGGCATGCAAAGGGTCAAGTAATGTTATCGGTGGCAGCAATATTAGCTGTCACATTTTCATGGTTAGGGGTTGTGGAAAAACAGTAGGAAGCAATTATGCCGTCGCAAATACAATGAGTGCAGCTATTTTTGCACCAGCATCGAATTGAGGGATTAGGTATGTCAATCAAGAGCATTATAAGTTCAGTAAGCGCCTTCTTATTTACTATTTTGATCAGTATGGGTGCCATGGGTGACGACCTAGAGATATACTTAGGAACCGGTGGAACATCGACTGTTTATAATCCTAATGTATTGTTTATTATGGATAGCTCTGGTTCTATGGCAGGTAAAGATGGTACTGATGAGACTAGAATGCTTAGGGTCCAAAATGCACTCAAAACAGCCTTGGGTTCAGCAACAAATATAAACGCAGGTCTGATGCGATTTTCAGATTTCGGCGGGCCCATTTTATTTCCCATACGCGGAATAGACACACCAGTCACTCCTGAGATTGTCATTCCAATTACCTTAGGTACTGATGATGCTTATGAAATAGTCAACAATGTGACAATTTCCTCTAATCAGATTGAATTAACCAAAGGCACAGACACGGTATTAACAGGCTTACGCTATCAAGGCTTACGAATTCCAAGAGGAGCTGTGATTACCAGTGCTCGAGTGCGATTTACCTCGAGGACACTTAATACATCAGATGCCACGTTATCATTTAAAGCGGAGACTGTTGGTGATTCAACCACGTTTACAAGTCTAGATAATGATATTTCAAATCGCTCAACAACAAGCGCTGAGGTAATTTGGAATAGCGATAATAACTTTCCATTGTCGAGTGAAAGTGTGTTGTCTCCAGATATTAGCGCAGTGTTGCAAGAAGTTATTAATCGAAGTGATTGGTGCGGTGGTAATAGTTTAAATCTGATTGTAGAGGGTACAAGTGTATCTACTTCAAGTGCCCGTCAAACCTCATCTTTGGAATCAGGAACTGGTCTGACTCCTCAATTAATAGTTACTTATGATGAGACTACAGCAACAGGCTGTATGCGTGAACGCTTAATATATCAAATTAATTCACAATCAGAAAATGCGGAAGAACAGTCAGATGGAAACGAAAGTACAGGAACAGAACTTACTTTTAGGCAGAATTCTAATGACTATATTGGTTTACGCTTTGCTAATGTAAATATTCCTAAAAATGCCATTATTTTAGATGCTTATCTTGAGTTTACGGCTTATCAAAACGGGACCTCTGGAGGAGCATCCTTGATTATTCAAGGTGTTAATGAGGACGATCCGAATAATTTCCGTCGTTATTCTCGTTATCTGCAGCGCAATAAAAGTAAAACGTCCCCCGTTCTCTGGAACAATATTGAATCATGGTACAAAGACAGAGACTATAAAAGCCCATCTATTGCTAACATAGTTCAAACTACTGTAAATCGGTCTGGATGGGTAAACGGCAACAACATGATGTATATCATGTCCAATTTTACTAATGCTGCTCGAGGTGGCTATACCCACAGGGGCCGGCCATCAGGTGCAGCTAGATTAGTGGTTGAATTCGAAGGTAACGCAACGCCGGGTGCATCAGCGACGGTACGCCAACATATCATGAGTAAGGTGGATGAATTAACAGCAAATGGTATGACTCCTATTGTTGATACGTTGTTCGAAGCATCACAGTATTTTGCGGGGGGCCCTGTTGATTACGGCAGAAAACGTGGTACTGATTCTGTTAATAGTAATGTTAGGCGAAGCACAAGAGTAAGTCATCGTGCATCTTATATTGGTGATAATGCGTTACGTCCGGCTGGCTGTAACGAGACCAATTTAAGTGACGCGGATTGTATTCAGGAATATATACCTGCCGGTGCTAATTATATTTCCCCTGTGACAGATCTGCAGTGTCAGGTAAACAATCACATCGTCCTGCTGTCAGATGGCGAAGCGAATAACAATCACAGCGTGGGTAAAATACAAAATTTGCTAGGCACTAGTTGTTCAGGTAATGGCGGTGAGCAGTGTGGAGTCGATTTAGTCAAAAATATAAGCGATGCGGGTGAGTCAGTTATTGATGCTAGGGTAGTTACCCACACAATTGGTTTTGCCGCTAATAGCACGGCAAACAATTTCCTAAATCAACTCGCTTTACAGGGAGGCGGAGGCTTCTATCAAGCAGACAATAGTGACGACTTAGTGCAAGCCTTTCAAAGCATTCTGCGCAAAGTTAAAGATGTTAATGCAACCTTCGTATCTCCTGGTGTTGCGGTAAACCAGTTAAATCGTTTAACTCACCGAGATGAATTGTATTTCGCATTGTTTAAGCCCTCTGAAGGCACAAGTTGGCCTGGAAATCTAAAAAAATATCGAATTAGTGGTGATCAAGTTCTGGATAAAAATGGCGTTAGCGCCGTCGATAGTGGTTCAGGTTTCTTTTCTGAAAACTCTCATTCCTATTGGTCTCCTACTCAAGATGGCAATGACGTCAGAGCTGGAGGCGCTGCCAGTCGTTTGGATTTAGTCAGAAATGTATATTTCTTTGACACGACGGGTTCTGTCATTATCCCTAGCAATCAGGTTTCTGAAAGTAATAGCGATATCACCGATGCAGATTTAGCACTAGGTGACACTGACCCGAATGGCACTAGAGAGGAAGTCCTTAAATGGTCGCGAGGGGTCGACGTTCGGGATGATGACGGTGACGGCTCAATAACCGATGTGCGTTTGCAGATGGGCGATCCAATACATTCGCAACCTGTTATTGTGAATTATAGTGCAACTGACAGAGCGGTGTTCGTTGCAACTAACCATGGTTTTCTACATTCCATTGACGCTGTAACCGGTGAAGAGAACTTTGCAATAATCCCGAAAGAATTAATGCAAAATCTAAATGATTTTTATCGCAATGGTAGCTCATTTAACCACATTTATGGTCTAGACGGCGACATGGTTTACCGCGAAGCCAATGGTAAAAAATATATTTATATTGGAATGCGTCGCGGTGGGAACAACTACTATATTCTTGATGTGACTGATAAAATGTCGCCTAAAATTGTATTTACTGTTGATGGCGGTCAAGGCGAATACGCCAAAATGGGCCAGTCATGGTCTAGGCCTACTATTACCAAAATCAATATTGGTGGAATAGTTAAAGATGTCATGATTGTTGGTGGCGGGTATGATGAGGGCCAGGATTCAAAAGTAAATCGAAGTCCTGATTCAATAGGTAATGCCGTGTATATTATTGATGCCAATACAGGTGACATGCTTTGGTCTGCGAGTAATGATAATGCTGATTTAATGCTAAGTGATATGCAATATAGTATCCCCGCAAGGATCTCAGTAATTGATCGCGATAACGATGGTTTAGCTGATCACATGTATGTAGCTGATATGGGTGGACAGATATTCCGCTTAGATATTTATAATGGCCAATCTACGAGCAATCTTATTAGAGGCGGATTATTGGCACAACTAAGCGGAGATTTACCAGAGCAACACAAGCGTTTTTACTACGCCCCTGATATTGCAGAAATTTCAACAACAAACGAGCAATATTTTGCAATAGCTATAGGCTCTGGTTTTAGAGCTGGACCTTTGAATACAACCGTCGAAGATAGTTTTGTAATGATCAAAGACAAAGGTGTTTTTGTTCGTGATGAGTTCGGTAAATTCACATTGCCGAATACGCCAGTTAGTCCAGCTAGTTTATATGACGCAACTGAACACCTACTAACTAGTGGTAACGCTGAGGAGCAGGCACTCCAAAGTAATCTGTTCGCATCGAAAGATGGTTGGATGATCCGTCTAACTCAAAATGGAGAAAAAGTGTTGGCGTCACCACTAATTCTTGACTACCAAATCTTCTTTACTACTTATCTTCCGGCCAGTTCTAGTGCAAGTGCTTGTGCTCCGCCAACGGGCAACAGCAGAGCATATTTAGTTAACCTTGTTGATGGTAATGCGGTTGAAGATTTAAACGATAATGATCAAAAGGATGCAACCGATAGGTTTGCGTTACTAAAGCAAACGGGTATCGCCCCCGATACTAAAATACTGATCGAGAATATTGTTAATCCTGTTGTTTGTCTGGGGGCAGAATGTGTATCTGCTGTTATAGAGAGTGATGAAAATGGTCAGGTTATCTCTTGTAGTTCTGACTTTGAATGTTTAGCCAGAAACATATACGGCAAATTTGAGCGAGTTCAGAAAAATACATGGAAAACAGAAGTGGAGCGTGAATAAATGAAATTTACAACAAAGCAACTTGGTTTTACGTTGATTGAACTGATGATTGTAGTAGCGATTATAGGGATCATCACTGCAATAGCCTTTCCCAGCTATCAAAATATGATCAATGGTGCAGCGAGAAGCACAGGACAGGCTGACCTTATGGCTTTTGCAGCAGCAATGGAGAGACACCATGCCTCCAGCTTTTCGTACCAAGGGGCCGGTGTAAGTGGAGCCAATATAGGAGCACCTAATATATTTGCGTCTCATTCACCCAGTTCTGAGCCAGTGTCAAATAAGCGATATGATTTGAGCATAGATGATGTGTCATCGAACGGTCTTACCTTTCGTTTGAAGGCAACACCAATCTCAGGAGGCACATTGGCCGATGATGGCGCGTTGTTTATTTATAGTGATGGACGCAAGGGATGGGATTTAGACAATAATGGAAGTCTAGCCACAAGCGAATTTTGTTGGGCCTGCTAGTTAATATTGCCCATTGCATTCAACCTTCGTTCATTATGCTCATGATGATCTAACATCCAAAGAATTATTTTACAGATGCGACTGATATAAATTTATGGTTTAGTACCAAAGTGACACTGCAAAAGTTAGAAAAAAGTTGTATCTATCGGTATGTTACGATTGCTTCAGAAAAAGAGTGTGTTATCGTCGCTCGCGAATGGGTGAGGTAAGTTACTCATGCGCACCTTATTCGTGTTTAGATGCAAGCTAATGTGACTCCATCCATGTTTTCATGCGTACCGTCATCGTCTGAATCAGAGCTCACCTTTACACGTCCTTGCAAAGATACGGAAAGTGCTCGAGCATAAGTTGCGTCGTCATTGCCCGGGCATATCTGGATACTGAACGATTGACTTGCAGCGCCTGAACCGTTGAAATGAATATTCGTGTTTGGGCCTGTGATTTTGGTCGAATTAGAGGACTTTGATGTTGTTACTAAAAGGTCTTCACCTAGGCTTCTATTTCCATCTGCATCAGTATCAATAAACACGATTTTAGGATTGTTCCAATTGGTTCCACATCCTTCAAAGTCTGCAGAGGGGCAAACAATAACGTTGATTTGTTCATCAATAGCGAGATGACGAGCATATTGAATTATCCCACTGACTTCATTAATTTCGGCTGTAATCCTATTTTTAATTAGAAAACTTTGCATGCTGGGCGCGACAACCGTTAACACAATCGCTAATATTGCTAATGTGATCATCATTTCAAGAAGCGTAACGCCTTTTTGAGTGATTTTAGTAACTTGCGTGGTAATCTTGTTATTTAACACAGTGACCCCCGATAAAACTTAACGCAATTATACGCTATTTCTATTTTAGTTGCGTATACACTAACAACGCTCGTTAGCGTAGTTGATACCTTGTATTAACATATATAAGTTGAACTAGGGATAATGAGTTTCAAACAGCAGTGCTATTTGGTTCTTTTATTATCTAACGTTTACACTTTAAAATGAATACTGCTTAGTTATAAAAACGAAGAGAGAAGAGCTCATGTTAAAATCTGAAGTAATCGAAGAAATGCGTGTATTACCTGAAATAGATGCCGAATATGAGATACAACGCAGAACTCAATTCATTAAGGACAAGTTAATCGAGTCAGGCTTGCATAGTTTAGTGTTGGGGGTGAGCGGCGGTATCGATTCATGCACATTAGGTCGTTTAGCGCAATTAGCAGTTAATGAATTGAATCACGAATATGACAATGAGTATAAGTTTATTGCGGTAAGACTGCCATATGGTTCTCAAGCAGATGAAGATGATGCCCAAGTATCTATTGATTTTATTGAACCAAGTTTACAAGTCACATCGAATATTAAGCCAGGTGCAGATGCGATACATGAAAGCGCAATAGCAGGACTATCAGCTGCGGGCGTAGATAGTTTCTCAGCTGAAAAGAGTGATTTTGTCAAAGGCAATGCTAAGGCAAGAACAAGAATGGCGACTCAATTCGATATAGCAGGATTGATGAACGGTTTGGTGTTGGGTACGGATCACTCCGCCGAGAATATTACGGGTTTCTATACCAAGTTCGGTGATGGAGCATGTGATTTAGCTCCCTTGTTTGGTTTGAATAAACGTCAAGTTCGCAGTTTAGCAAGACAACTCGGGGCCCCAGAACACATTATAACAAAACCACCCACAGCAGATTTAGAAACGTTAACACCACAAAAATCGGATGAATCATCATTGGGCTTAACATATGACCAAATAGATGACTTTTTAGAAGGTAAAAGTACGGATAAAGTTGCCGATGATAAACTATTAGCTATATACTTAAAAACACAACATAAACGAGTCCCTATCCCTACCGTTTATGACCATGAATAAGGAAACTCATATCTAATGAAAAAAATTGAAGCTATTATTAAGCCTTTTAAGCTGGATGACGTTCGTGAAGGCCTGTCTTCAATCGGTGTTAGTGGCATCACAATGACTGAAGTGCGCGGTTTTGGCAGGCAGAAAGGTCATAAAGAACTTTATCGTGGTGCAGAATATAATGTCGATTTTCTACCTAAGATAAAAATTGAGTTGGTTGTTACAGATGATTTAGTCGATAGAGCTGTTGAGACTATTTTAATACAAGCAAAAACGGGTAAAATAGGGGATGGTAAAATATTTGTTTTTGACGTTGAGCAAGTCGTTCGTATCCGCACAGGTGAAACTGACGAAGACGCTATATAGCGTCTTCGAAAACACGGGTTGTAACGGCAGCTGGAATATCGCCTACAGCATGTAAAGTGTCAATTTTGAATACATTATGTGCAATAGATTTTACGTATGACCAGTGGACAATTCTAGTGTGAATTGTCGCAACCATCTTCACTATGCACGTGTCCGTGTTTTATTTCATCCGCTGTTGCTTCACGAACGTCGACAACTTCAACTTCAAAGGCTAATGACATACCAGCTAGGGGATGATTGCCATCGACAGTCACAGTCGTGTCTGTTTTATCAATAATCATAACTGACTGTTCGCCATCGTCGGTAGTTGCCCTAAAACTCATACCCACATCAACATCCATATCGTCAAACATCTCAGATGGGACTTCTTGAATTAAGTCGTCGTGACGGTCACCGTAAGCTTTATCGGGGTCAACAGCAACTGCGAACTTGTCGCCTTTGGCTTTCCCGACTAATGCTTCCTCAATGCCTTCAATCATAAAATGACTACCCTGCAGAAATGACATTGGTGGCGATTCATATGAGGAGTCAATGACATCTCCGTCTTTGGTACTTACAGTGTAATGAAGTGTTACGACATTATCTTTCTGTATTTGCATCTTTTATCCTATTATTAATCTAATTTATAAGGTAGAGCGCTTACTTCAAACGTATACTCTGGTGACGCCTTCAATCTTAGCACATCACCTGTTTGCGTGTCATTTGCAAGAACAGCAAACGCAATAGTTTTGTCGTTAAGCACGGAACTCTGTAAAACTGTTCCGCCGCTGCGCCAATTTTCACCTGCTTGTTTTTCCAATGAATCCCCGGGATTCAGTGGTTCTGATATATCAACTCCTTCATGAACTAGTATATACGACGCTCTCTTGTTGCGGCCTAAGAACTTTGTGCGCGCTACGGTTTCTTGGCCCATGTAGCACCCTTTGTCAAAATCGATACCTGCCACAGCTTGTAAATTAAGCATTTGAGGAACAAATTGGTTGCTAGTTTGGGCTTCCACGTAAGGTATACCATCGAGTATATCCATAGCCTCCCAATGACTTTCATCCGCGTAATTATCAGCGTTAGTTAGTTTATTGAGCAAAGCTGAACCGGCTAAATTTAAAGCTAAAATATATCGTGGGCTGCTTCTATTCAGACAAACTGCACTGCCAAATTCGTTGTTAGTAACGCTAAGGTGCTGATCGCTGAGATCAGTAAACAATGAGTGAATACTACTTACTGTTGCGTTTCCAGATACCCCAAAAAAGCTCAGCTCTTCGCTTGATTGTTGAATATCTACTTTCGAGAAAACGCCATACTTTTTAAATTCTGAGAGGCTTTTTTCGACAGCAGATTTACGCATAATCAAATGAAACACATCATTGCTTAAGAGTGCAGTAAATACTGACCAAGCTTTGCCCTTAAAGTCACAATGCGCACCAAATCGTGCTGCATTGGAAGCCATTTTTGTTATGTCTACCGTAACTTGGCCTTGTAAATAGTCTTTAGCTTGTGGTCCCGAAAATGTAATACAGCCAAGACTGTTTAACTTTACGATCGATTCGTTTTGAGATGACATTTGTAGCCTCTAATGCTGTCGAGATTGCCTATTTTTAAACAATAATAGTCCAATCTAATCCTTGTGTACCAAAGATATTGGGATGGTATGTTACTTTGCAAGCCAGTCATCGACTCAACAGCAGATTAACTGCGTTTTTTGGGGCCAATAAGTCGACTTTTTAAAAATCTTTTGATCAGTTCTGCAATCCCTCACGTTATGCTATTATTCAATCAAATACAGCATAAGGTTACCAATGTTTACTGCAAAAAGAGTCGCAAGGTTGAGATGGGCATGCCGCAGAGGCATGCTAGAGTTAGATGTACTATTTCTTCCTTTTGTCGAGCAAGCTTTCGATGAGTTGCCTGAGGGCGAGAAAGTCGTTTTTGAGCGTTTGTTAACCTGTGACGATCCAGACTTATTTGCTTGGTTCATGGGCCATAAAAAATGTGATGATCCAGATTTAGCTTATATAGTTCAGAAAGTGTTGCAAAGAGTTAAGGTGTAATTCGATATCGAATATCGTGACGTCATTGTTACTCGATATAGATTTGGTTTAATTCATTTTTTTAATGACTTCGTTGTACCACTCATTTTATGTTGGTCGTTGCCATCGCTAAAATTTTATACATTGCAGTTAATCTTTACCGCTATGCTGAGTCTTTGGCTAGGATATATGTTTTTCTGTAATACATTATTGGCGACACATTTTTGGATCTCGATGGGTCGAAAAGAACTGCTACTTTCGGAATATTCCGAGACTGGCATCTCCGAAAACAATGACGAGCATATATGGACCGAAAACGGCCCTCAAAGTAACGAAGTTCATTATCAAATTTCACCTCGTTCGCGCTGTACCCAGTTGTGTATATTCTTAATATTGGAATCTCGGCAGGGAAATGCAAAGAAGACTGCGGATGGTCAAAACGTAAAAAATAATGAGCATACTATTGCCTCAACTATTCTATTTAAGTGGCAGACAACAGAAAGTCATTACCGGGCATTGGCTTGTGCAATTGCACAAAATACAAAAAGAGCTGTTTAAAAATGCAGGTAGTGGTTTTTTAGTTATATCAAAACTGAATCTAGGAAGACCGAGTAGATGATCAACATGGGCTTGTTAAAGGCGGCGTTTTATAACCCGCAGCTAGTTGATTGCGATACACCAGTGTTGCCCTTAAACAGTCTTTGTCAAGAAATCCAAATAAACGCAATGCATTGTGAACGGTACAATAAGATCGTCAATTGGAAGCTTGGCCTTGCGTCAGTCATACACCCTAATTATTTACAAGTACTTACCTTACCAATGCAACTTGAGATGATGGTGAATAAACCGTTCCCTTTTAAAACAGTTGGTCTCGTGCATCTAGCTAATCAAATTAAGGTAAATTGGTTACCAGAACAAAACGCTAAATTGATGCTAAAAACATCATTTAACGGGTTAACTTGGCATAACAAAGGTTGGGTGTTCGCTGTTTTGAGCGAAGGCTTTGTGAATGGTAAGTTGGCGGTTTCAAGCACGGCTTATTACCTGTCCAGACGAAAGCATGTTCAGGGTAATAGCAGCCAGGCGGTAATTTACAATAAAAATTCTGGTGAGCTATATTCCATTGCACAGCGTGCAGTAGAACCGTCTTCTGTAATACCGTCAGTAAACGAAATTACCCTTCCATTCGATAGTACTAGTGAACTTAGTTTTCCTGCAGATGTGGGCCGTAAATATGCAGGAGTTTCGGGAGACTTTAACCCCATACAT
>JBLHOI010000002.1:0-19423 GCA_047621375.1 Glaciecola sp. | reverse complement strand
AAAAATTGGTTTTAAGATCCGCGAACATACCCTGCGTAAAGTTCCTTACTTTATTGTTGTAGGGGAAAAAGAAAAAGAGTCAGGTATGGTAGCAGTGAGAACTAGAAAAGGGATCGATTTAGGTACTATGTCGGTGCCAGATTTAGTGACACTTTTGCAAGATGAAATTAAAAGTAAAAAAATACCGTAGCAGGAATTTAAAATATAGGTATAATATGCACGATTCGAGGAGCTTAGACACAAAAAGCTTCTCAGTTTTTTTTAATGTTTAGGAGCAAATGCAAATTAAAGGCGCTAATAATAAAGCACAGAGCGATAAAGCTCGTATTAATGATGAAATAACAGCCACTGAAATTCGATTGATAGGCAAAGACGGTGAACAAGCAGGAATCGTCTCATTAGCTGAGGCTCAAGGACTCGCGGATGAAGCGAGCTTGGATCTTGTAGAAATTAGTCCCAATGCAGCCCCTCCCGTATGTAAAGTAATGGATTACGGGAAGTTCATATTCGAAAAGAGTAAAGAACAAAAAGAACAGAAAAAGAAGCAAAAGCAAATTCAGGTCAAGGAGATTAAGTTTCGCCCTGGCACTGATGAAGGCGATTACCAGGTAAAACTGCGCAACCTGCGTCGCTTTTTAGAAGGCGGTGATAAAGCCAAGGTAACGATTCGCTTTCGCGGTCGTGAAATGGCTCACCAAGAGATCGGCATTGATTTACTGAAACGCGTTAAAACCGATTTAGAAGACATTGCTAATTGCGAATCTTTCCCCCACAGGGTAGAGGGACGTCAAATGATCATGGTGCTTGCCCCACTCAAGAAGTAGTAACGGTCTAAAGTAGGTTAAGCTGCACACTTAATCTCACCTTGCTGCTAAATATGAACCACTGACAGGGTCTGCAACCTCGTTAGACATTAACAATGCGGAGTTTTAGCTATGCCTAAAATGAAATCCCACAGCGGAGCTGCGAAACGGTTTAAGAAGACCGGTTCTGGTCGCTTTAAAAGTAAACAGTCTCACTTGCGTCACATTTTGACCAAGAAGAGTTCTAAACGTAAACGTCATCTACGTGCTAAGAAACTTGTTCATGGAAGTGATCACGCTCTTATACAACGTATGTTGCCATACGTATAACCTTAGAATTCGGAGATTAAAAAATGGCTAGAGTTAAACGCGGTGTAGTAGCACGCGCACGTCATAAGAAAGTATTAAAGCAAGCTAAAGGTTATTACGGCGCTCGTAGCCGAGTGTATCGTGTTGCGGTACAAGCGGTAACAAAAGCGGGTCAGTATGCTTACCGTGACCGTCGTCAACGTAAGCGTCAATTCCGTCAACTATGGATTGCTCGTATAAATGCAGCTTCACGTCAAAACGGAATGTCTTACAGCCGTTTCATCAACGGTTTGAAAAAAGCGTCTGTTGAGATCGATCGTAAGATACTTGCTGACATCGCTGTACACGACAAGGTGGCATTTACTGCACTAGTTGAAGCAGCAAAAGGCGCATTAGCGTAATTCATTAACCAAGCTAACATAGTTAGCGAGTTTAAGTTCTTTTTGAAAAAGCGAGCAGGATGCTCGCTTTTTTGATCCTGTGCATAAAGTGATTGAGTATTTCTAAAACATAAGCTGGTGTCTTCCTATAGAAACAATATCAATTAATCCACGTAAACCTTGTTTATCTTCAAAAATCCTGCGTAAATTCCGTTAAAAGTGTGTAAAATAACGGCTTTATAGACTAAGTTTGTGCTTTGAAAAAGCCAAAACAAACCCCAACATTCAAGAAGAGGAAGTAATGGAGCTTGAAGCCATCATAGAAGAAGCGCGTTCAGCGGTTGAAAATGCAAACACCCCAGCCGAATTAGATGCGGTTCGTGTTGCCTATATGGGTAAGAAAGGTAGTATAACTGACTTAATGAAAGGATTGGGTCAGTTGTCTAACGAAGAGCGCCCAGCTGCAGGTCAACAAATCAATTTAGCCAAACAAAAAGTTCAAGGTTTTATCAGTGCTAAGTTAACCGCCCAACAAGATGCGCAATTGAACGAAAAGCTTGTCGCCGAATCTGTTGATGTTACGCTTCCAGGCCGCTCAAAAAAAATTGGTAATCTTCACCCTGTTAGTCGAACTATTGCTCGTATTGAAGATTTTTTCGGCGATTTGGGCTTTGAGGTAAAAACGGGTCCAGAGGTTGAGGATGGGTTTCACAACTTTGATGCTTTGAATATTCCGGCTAATCATCCTGCAAGAGCTGATCACGATACTTTTTACTTTAACCCTGACATGATGCTTAGAACGCAAACATCAGGCGTGCAGATTCGAACAATGGAAGCGCAAAAGCCGCCATTAAGAATCATTTCTCCAGGTCGCGTTTATCGAAATGATTACGATCAAACTCATACGCCAATGTTTCACCAAGTGGAAGGATTAATGGTTGATAAGAAAGTCAGCTTTGCAGAATTAAAAGGTGTTTTGCACGACTTCTTAAACCACTTTTTTGAAGAAGAAATGACGGTTCGATTTAGACCTTCCTACTTTCCGTTTACTGAACCATCAGCAGAAGTAGATGTAATGGGTAAAGACGGTAAATGGTTAGAGGTATTGGGCTGCGGAATGGTTCATCCTAACGTACTAAAAGCGGTTAATATTGACCCTGAGCTATATACTGGCTTTGCGTTCGGCATGGGTGTTGAGCGTTTAACCATGTTACGCTACGGCGTAAACGATTTGCGTGCATTCTTCGAAAACGATCTTCGTTTCCTCAAGCAATTTAAGTAAGACAGAGTTTAATAATGAAATTCAGTGAACAGTGGTTAAGAGAGTGGGTTAATCCTGCAATATCGACGAATGAATTGTCAGAGCAATTGAGTATGGCAGGTCTTGAGGTTGATGACGTTGCTGCAGTAGCCTTGCAATTTAGCGGTGTTGTTGTCGGCGAAGTGGTTGAATGTGGGCAACACCCAGACGCAGATAAACTGCAAGTAACAAAGATTAGCGTCGGTAGCGAAGAATTGCTTGATATCGTTTGTGGTGCCCCTAATTGTCGTTTAGGCATCAAAGTCGCTGTTGCTATGGTTGGCGCAGTATTACCCGGTAATTTCAAAATAAAGAAAGCAAAATTACGCGGCCAACCTTCTTTCGGTATGCTGTGTAGTTTTTCAGAACTTGGGATGGGTGATGACCATAGCGGTATTATGGAATTACCCACTGACGCACCAATCGGCGCAGACTTAAGGGATTACTTGCACCTTGACGACAATAGTATTGAAGTCGACTTAACGCCTAATCGCGCAGATTGCCTTGGTATAAAAGGTATTGCACGTGAAGTCGGTGTGTTGAATCAACTAGATATTACAGAACCAGAGATTAAATCTGCCATTGTAACTATTGACGACGTTCGCGTTATAACACTAGAAGCACCCGAAGCTTGTCCTCGTTATTTAGGTCGACTAATCAAAGGGGTCGATTTGTCTCGCCCAAGCCCGCTGTGGATGCGGGAAAAGCTGCGCCGAAGTGGCACCAGAAGTATTGATGCCGTTGTCGATGTAACCAACTATGTTTTACTTGAGTTAGGCCATCCAATGCATGCATTTGATAACGATAAGTTAGCTGGTGATGTTGTTATTAGAATGGCAAAAGAGGGTGAGAAACTAACACTGCTTGATGAGAGTGAGATAAGTTTAAAAGAAAATACATTAGTTATTGCCGATAGCCAAAAAGCCTTGGCAATGGCTGGTATATTTGGTGGATTACACTCTGGTGTGACTGCTGCAACAACTGATATCTTCTTAGAAAGTGCGTTTTTTGCTCCAGACGCCATAATGGGTAAAGCCCGTCAGTATGGTTTGCATACAGACGCATCGCACCGTTATGAACGTGGAGTTGACCCATCATTGCAAATGCAGGCAATGGAAAGAGCAACGCAACTACTTATTGACGCCGTTGGCGGAAACGTAGGCCCAATTGTTGAAGTCAAAGACGAAAAATATTTACCCAAAGCGCGCTCTATAAAATTGAGAGCAGCAAGATTAAGTCTAGTGCTTGGTATTGATATACCTGCTGACAGAGTGACGGATATTCTCAACAGGTTGGGATTGCAGGTAACGTCGTTAGAAGGAGATTGGGAAGTTATAGCGCCGTTATATCGCTTTGACATGAATATTGAAGAAGACTTGATTGAAGAAGTCGCGCGAGTTTATGGTTATAACAATATACCAAATCAAGCACCTGTTGCTAGTTTGCAAATCAGAGAAAGTAATGAAACTAAAATCAATACCTATCGTTTTAAAGATCTATTAGTCGACCAAGGTTTTCAGGAAGCCATTACTTATTCATTCGTAGACCCTAAAAAACAAGCATTGCTGTTTCCAGACGTTGAGGGTTTAGTTTTACCACATCCTATTTCGACAGACATGTCTGTTATGCGCGTGAGTTTGTTGCCAGGACTATTATCAGCGTTGTCGTATAATCAAAAACGTCAACAAAGTAATATTAAATTATTTGAAACAGGGCTACGTTTTATACCTGACTTAAGTGAAAAATCAGGCGTACAACAACAAGAAATGATTGCGGGTGTTATGTCTGGCAATGTTGCTAATGAACATTGGTCAATTCCGACTGTTACCTTGGATTTCTTTGATGTAAAAGCGGTAGCTGAAGAATTAATTGGATTGGGTATTGATCTTCAAGATATTGAATTTAGGGCTGAAAAAAATACGGCCTTCCATCCAGGTCAATGTGCTGGTGTTTATAAGTCAGGTAAAAATATTGGTTTTATAGGCGCAATCCATCCAAAATTAGAAAAAGGACTAGGTTTAAGCAGTAAGACCTTTGCTTTTGAGTTGGAATTGGTTAGTATTTCAACAAGGCTTTTGCCTTGGATCAAGGCGATTTCTAAATTTCCAGTGAATAGAAGAGATATTGCTGTTACAGTGTACGAAGGTGTCGATACAGGTAACATCCTAAAATGTATCGAGAAACTGGGTGTAGATAATTTAATTGACCTTAACTTATTTGATGTGTACACAGGGAAAGGTATTGAGCCTGGCTTTAAAAGTTTGGCACTTTCAATTTGGTTGCAAAGCTCAGAACGAACATTAGAAGATGCAGATATACAAAAATCTGTCGATATGGTGGTGAAAGCGCTAGAAATTAATTTTAGTGCATCTTTAAGAGATTAATCGAATGGCATTAACCAAGGCCGAAATGGCTGAACATTTATTTGAAAAATTGGGTTTAAATAAGAAAGACGCAAAAGATTTAGTCGAAGCGTTTTTTGAAGAAATTAAATCCTGTCTTGAGGCCGGAGAGCAAGTTAAACTCTCAGGCTTTGGTAACTTTGATCTGCGTACTAAAAATGAGCGTCCTGGTCGAAATCCCAAAACGGGCGAAGATATCCCTATAAAAGCCCGTCGAGTTGTTACCTTTAGACCGGGCCAAAAACTAAAAAGTCGTGTTGAAAATATCAAAATTAAATAGTAAAACAGTTTTTAACCTCGGTACTCATAGAAGAGCACATTGGCTACTTTCGGCTAGCTGCCTAAAATGCTCGCTTTATGCGGGCTTTTTCGTGTTTTTGACAGCATGCCAGCCAGAACATAACACTACCTTGGAGAATACGACAAATTCTGCCGTATCGTCTGTGCAAAAAAGTTCTAGATTGCCACCTCTGCTTACATTAGATGAATTGCTTAATACAGCTGATTTTCAAAGAGGTATTAAGCAATCAGTGCTTAACAATGACCGCGTTTCAATGAAAGACTGGCAGAACCAATTACTTGCAGTCGCTAAAGAAGTGCATCTATCTGAACCCGATCTAGCTCGAATAAGTGGAGAGCAGGGGTTGATGTTTATTGAATTTGAAGCTAAGAAACGATTATTTAACGACGAATTTGTCGATAGATTCATTAGTTTTGATAACATTGATGACCTAATACAACAATATCCATACTTAACTGCTTTGCACCAAAGGGCGTTGTCATTGATTAGCGCACGTGATAATGCAATACAACACGCTGCAACATTGTTAGCAGATGGTAGCCCCCAAGGCGGCGATTTCACCCAAGAGGCAAGGGCGCAATGGAAAGACTACATGATTAGTAGTGGTCGCCTTAAGATGCTAAAAAATTAGGCGAACAATCAGGGATTGCCAGCTATTTTCGGCGAAATAGTAATTACATGCCGAGTTTTACTTGGCAGTAATGGTGTATTCTTCGCTTGTGCATATGCCATGAAGCCAGCCTTATAAAAATCAGATAGTGGGTGTCCAGATTGTCCTCCAGGCACTGTTAATATGCCTTTATCCTCATTTCCAGGGCGAACAATTAATCGTTGTGACGCGCCGAATTTGGATAACTGAACCGCGGGCATAAAACTATCACCAAATCCGTCAACCTCGGGCATGTTTAGTAGACCTGCAAATGGGCCTAACTGACTAGCAAATGGATGTTGTATTTTTAATTTATTTACATTGCCCCATTCAAGTCCCTCTAGTGTCTCAGGATTGGCATCATATTGTTTAATTAATTCTGTTTTTGTACTGGTATAGCTAGCGAGTAGAAAACTGTCGTAAGAAGCAAACTCACCGGGTAACCAATCAACTGCTTCTGTGTCTAATAACATCCAAATAGCAGGTTCAATCCCTCTCAAGGCACTTTCCAGTGAACGATCAGCGTCTGGCATGGCATCGTAAATAGGAGCTAACAAAGAATTAATAATTGTTGAGCGATAACGGCGAGCGAGGGTATAACCAATTGACTCTGCGCATGCGCAGTTTTTCCATTGATTTAGTATTTCGATATCTTTTGCATATAACAGCGGATTCTTGCGTAATACGTTAATTAGCTTCATATGCCACGGCGTAATGAAACGGGCTTCATTGTCCATTTGTATCGAATAGAAATCCTGTTCGGTAAAGCTTTCCTTCTCAAATAAGCGATCTCTAATTTGTAAGCCTCTAGCACCAACGGCATAGCCACCATCACCATATCGAAGAAAGTCATCTGCTGAAATAACTCTGGCATTTGCTGTCCATAGACGACCATGGCTCGGATTAATATGACTCGGTAGCCTTGGCTCTTGTTGCAACCAAAGTTCAGAATAATCTTCTTCGTCAATAGCAAATAGACTAGGTGTTTTCCTCGCGGTTACAGCTCCAATAGGACGCCAGCCTGCATTGCCCTGAGCGTCTCCAAGCATCAAGTTTTGTACTGGAATGCGAACCTTGCCTGCAATAGTAAAGGCCTCTTCTAGGTTTTGAGACTCTGCCATTTCCATTATTGACATATTCACTGCATAATCTTGATGGGCAACCCATACCAGAGCATAACGCTTATCGTTCATGGTTCGTACTGGTCCATACTTGCTCATTTCTATGTCGAGTATTTCCTCTCCATTTTTTAACCTTATTACTTCGCTAACAATTTCAGTTTTGGTCTCATCTTTAAGTCTTACCCAATCGACGTTATCTAGATTTGCATTTGTAAAACCCCATGAAATATGGCTGTTAGAACCAACAATAATGATAGGTGTACCAGGTAAAGAAACACCGGTTATGGTTACGTCAGTTCCTTTTGAAATGTAATTTAATTGTGCACGATACCAAATTGGTGGCACCCGCAAACCTAAGTGCATATCATCGCTCACCATGGCACTCGCGGAGTCTGTTAGTGCTCCAGTGACGGCCCAATTGTTACTGCCAATATCTACAGGTTCTGCAATACTATTAAATGAGAGCAAGCCGTCGTTTATATCTATATTTTTCTTTAGTGTGCTCAAATCAATATTTAAACTTGGAATTTCGGGCCTTTGACCACCCATAATACTGCCATCTAGTGCTGCTTGATAAGGACTATTCATATTGAAAAAATCTAGCAAGCCATAACCAAATTTATCTACAAGGAAAGTGTTTACTAGATCTCTTTCTACCTGACCACCTTGCAGATCTAGATACATACTGTAACTGACCAGTAAGCTGTCTTGAGGAAGCCATTGATTAAACTCAGTGCGTGTCAGCAAATATTCAAACGGCTTTACAGAGTATTCGCTGGCTGCTAAGTTTACTCCCTTTGCATAGCTTTCAAGCAAGCTTTGTTGTTCTTCTGGTAAACTGGTAACCGCTTTCGTGGCACGTTGTCGAAATTGGTGAAATCGAGCTTTTTTATCGGTATCAATTGCAATGTCGCCTACAATTTCGGATAGTTCTCCGGCAGCACTGCGACGAAGTAAATCCATTTGAAATAAGCGATCTTGGCCATGTGCATAACCTAACGCGAAAACAGCATCAGAGTGTGACTGAGCGGTAATTTTCGCTACTCCAATACTATCTCTTTCGATACTCGTGCCACTTCCAACCCATTCAGTTGTGAATGTGTGATCGAGAGAAGGTAGACTGCCGCGTAAAATAAAATAGACAACGATAAAAACAACTAATGCGATAAAAAATATAGTAGAGAGTAGAGGTTTGATTAACTTCATTTGTTTTTCTTTTTATGTTTAACCTTTATTATAGATAAGGCTAAGTCAAACCTACTTAGCTTTCAAGTTTTATCCCTAGCGTGTTTTAAAAAAAACGCTGGGGGAATACTCAAAAAGGAACACTATGTCACCTGTCATTCTTGATATGCACAGTTTTGAACTGAGCCCAGTTGAGCGCGAAATATTACAACACCCTCTGTGTGGTGGTTTGATATTATTTAGCCGTAACTATGCTGAAAGAGCCCAATTATCGGCATTGGTAAAAGACATTAGGCGCACTGTCAATAAGCCTTTCCTAATTTCGGTTGATCATGAAGGCGGAAGAGTTCAGCGTTTCAGAGACGGTTTTACTCAAATTCCTGCGATGGCAAATATTGAAAAGTTTGAAGTATCGCCAAACGAGCAACTCGACTTAGCACAAGCGATGGGATTTTGTATGGCTTACGAGTTGCTCCAATTAGGAATTGATATCAGTTTTGCACCTGTTCTTGACCTTAATGGAGTTAGCGAAGTGATAGGAAGTCGGGCATTCTCATCTGAGCCTGATCAGGTCATTCGTTTAAGCGGTGCCTATATTAAAGGCATGCATTTAGCCGGGATGAAAAGTACGGGTAAACATTTCCCCGGGCATGGCTCAGTGGCTGAAGACAGTCATATCGCTATGCCGGTTGATAAACGTAGTTTTGAAGAAATCCAAGAGCAAGATATGCGGGTGTTTGAACAACTGATTAGTGCAAGAAAGATAGATGCAATAATGCCTGCACACGTAATATATCCTAGTATAGATAGCAGGCCAGCTGGATTCTCTTCAATCTGGATAAAACAAATTTTACGCAAAAAACTGGGTTTTGAAGGCGTCGTATTTTCAGACGATTTGTCAATGCAGGCGGCTAGTGTCGCAGGTAGTGTGACTGATCGTGCTGAGTACGCCATAGAGGCCGGTTGCGATATGGTATTGGTTTGCAACGCTCCGTCCGAGGCAGAAAAAGTGTTAGATGGGCTGACTCAAAAAAAGAGTTACAGTCAGCGATGGCTGAATTTACTTCAAAAACAACCTCGTCAAGCTATACCGAATCAAGCAGAAATACAACTTACGTATCTAGCCAGTGTCAGGCTTATCAATTTAGCTAACGAGCAGTTCTCTTAAGACCAACGGTTAAGTTAGCAAGAAACAAAAAAACTGCTGGCAGGCCAAGCATAAGGATATGCTATCTACACTTCGATATCGGTAATTTGAGCTCTAAAGTTGAATATTCTAGCAGTAACAAAAAAGTAATCGGATAAACGGTTTAAATATTGGATACATATAGCAGGCACGTTCCGTTGTTGTGATACGCTAACGATTGTTCTTTCCGCCCTTCTTGCAACAGTTCTACATATATGAGCTTGGGCGGCTAGTTGCCCACCTCCAGGCAAGATAAACTTAGTTTGTGCTGGTAATTCTTTCTGTAGCTTATCAATTGCATCTTCTAGTACTTGTGTTGCATTTTCATCGATTTGTGGCGTGTCTGAGATAGCAAAACCAATACTGAATAAGGTTTTTTGAATGTCGAACATAAAGGTTGTACTTAGACTACTTTCATCATTGATGTTAGCGTCTATGTTTCCCATCAATGCACTCAATAATCCAATATGACTATTTAACTCATCGATTGAGCCATAACACTCCAAAATAGCATCATTTTTATCTAACCGAAGTACTTCGGAGGTGTAAACTTGCGTTGTACCCTTGTCACCAGTTTTAGTATATATTTTCATTGTCTTCTTCTATAGGCTGTTCATAGCGTTGTAGTCTAATAATAATTCCCATCTTGGGATGATCAAAATAGTGAATTTGCTTGCTTATTACACGTCTACGTTGCTTGAACGGATATTGTTTAATTTCAGCCTTACCAAAACTATTAAGTTCTAATTCATGGAATTCAAATTCGGACTCAATATTTAAATAGGGGACTCGATTTATATACGTCAAATAAACTTTTACTTTACCATCGATCTCCCAAACATCATTTATAGAGCCTGGCTCACTCAATTTACTTTCTTTATTACTGGCGATGCTTTCCCAATTGACCGGATTTCTCTCATTCAATTGTTCCTTTAATTCGGCAAAAAATGTCGTGGAGTTTTGATCGATAATATTTTTTATTATAGGATCATATTGTTGCTTTAAAGATTCATATGATGATGGTGGCTGCACGGGTAATTTTAGCTTACTACCTGCAAATACGCGATAAAATAATGAGTTTTCTTCACCAAAGAAAACAGCCTGGCGCCAAGCTATGTGGCCTAATGCGCTGATATCACGTTCTCCAAACAACTTTTTTGCATAATCCAAAAGTGTCAGTTGATCGTCATCTAGCAAGTGCGCACTTTCAGTGATGCTAAGGCTGGGTTGCTGTAAATAAAGAGGGACTTCACTTGCACTATTAACCTCGAGCAACGAACTTGCAATTGCCTTTTTGGAGTCGCTGCAATTTTGCGCATCCAATAAAATACGGAAGCGTTCTTCACTGCGTAGTAGGGGAGTAAATATCTTGTATTTATTAATCGCATCAACGTTACCATCACTAAAATTATTACTTTCGTAGCCGTCTAAAAGAGGTAGGTTTGATTGATATAATGTTGCGGTGGGAGAGCACTCATAAAGCATTCGTTGTAAATCAAGTAATGGGTTAGCTCTGCGATATAAAGGAAGACTAATGAGGTCAATGGCTTTTGTCGACGATACTTCATGGCTTATATATGTAAAATCTTCTTCAAGTGGCGTGTTTGTTGTGTTGCGCTTAAATGCAATAATTTCAACGTCAAACCACCAATCGTCTTCTTCTTGCGACATTACTTGCATTGGTGTTGCAAACAATAACAATGTAGATCCAGTGACCATTGTTATCGTTAAGGCTGGCTTCATAGCAGCCAATGAGCAAACCCCACAGTTTACAGCCGCAACCACCTTGCGTATCGTGCCATTGGCGCAATTAATGAAAAGACCAATAAGTGGAGTACTAGCTTGCATGGCATTCCTTTAAAAATTTGTCGAGCAAATCACGTACATGTTCCAATTTTTGTGCCGCACTGTCGAGCTTTTTCATGAACCTAAGCTTCAAAGGACCTTCAAACTTATACTGGCTCGGATACTTTTGGATAAGCTGGATTAAGAAACTAGGATCTATTTTCGTTTTTTGCTCGAACTCAATAAGCCCGCCAGCTTGAGTCGTTTCAATTTTTCGAATACCGACTGTTTGTGCTTTTAGTTTTAGACCAGACTGCTTAACTAAGTTCTTAGCACTATCTGGTAGTAGACCAAAACGGTCTATCAACTCGATTTGATATTCGTCGATTTCATTCTGATTTTTACACCCTGCCAATTTTTTATAAAGTGACAATCGTGTATTAACATCACCAATATAGTTATCAGGGAGCAGGGCAGGTATGCGCAAATCAACTTCAGTTTGTGCGGCAAGAACGTCGTCCAATGATGGCTCTTTGCCATCTTTGAGAGCTTCAACAGCCTGTTCTAACATTTCCATATACAGGCTAAAACCGATCGTATTGATTTGCCCAGATTGATCGTCCCCCAACAACTCGCCAGCACCACGGATTTCTAAATCGTGTGTCGCTAATGCGAACCCTGCGCCGAGGTTCTCAAGAGACGCAATTGCGTCTAAGCGTTTAGCTGCGTCCTTTGTCATGCGTTTTGGATGAGGCGTTAATAAATAGGCATAAGCTTGATGATGAGACCGGCCCACGCGGCCACGCAACTGATGTAGTTGTGCCAAGCCTAAATGGTCTGCCCTATCCATAATGATTGTATTTGCCGTCGGCACATCAATACCAGTCTCTACAATAGTGGTGCAAACCAATACGTTATAGCGTTGATGATAAAAGTCATTCATGACATTTTCTAGTTCGCGTTCACGCATCTGACCATGGCCAATCGCGATCCGTGCTTCAGGAATAAGTTCCTCAATCTCGCGTGCGGTTTGTTCAATGGTTTTAACTTCATTATGCAAGAAGTAAACTTGTCCACCACGCAATATCTCGCGCATAATAGCTTCGCGAATAATGTCGGTGTGGCGAACTAGTACAAACGTTTTTATAGCAAGTCGCTTTGCCGGCGGTGTAGCAATAATCGATAAATCTCGCATGCCACTCAATGCCATATTCAAGGTCCGAGGAATAGGCGTAGCGGTGAGAGTAAGAATGTCAACATCGGCGCGTAATGCTTTAAATTTTTCTTTTTGCCTAACACCAAAGCGATGTTCTTCATCAATAATAACAAGCCCTAAATCTTTAAATTTGACATCTTCTTGTAACAGCTTATGCGTACCAATAACGATATCGCCTTGTCCATTAGCCAGGTCTTCGATAACGGCTTTTTGTTCTTTTGCACTGCCAAATCGAGAGATAACTTCGATTTTAAAGGGCCATTGTGCAAAACGGTCTTTAAAGTTTTCATAGTGCTGTTGTGCTAAAAGTGTAGTAGGTACTAATATAGCAACTTGTTTGCCACTAGATGCTGCAATAAATGCGGCGCGCATAGCCACTTCGGTCTTACCGAAACCTACGTCTCCACAGACGAGTCTGTCCATTGCATTGGGACTGCCCATGTCTTGCAGTACTGCGTTAATTGCGGTGTCTTGGTCAACTGTTTCTTCAAAAGGAAAGCTGTCTTGAAATGTTCTATATTCGCTCCATTCAATCGGGTATGCAAAACCTGGTTTGGCAGCGCGTTTGGCATAAACATCTAATAACTGTGCCGCGACATCTCTTACTTTTTCTGCAGCCTTACGCTTAGCTTTTGTCCAAGTATCGTTCCCTAGGTTATGCAAAGGTGCGTGATCCGCATCTCCGCCACTAAAACGGCTAATTAAATGCAAACTGGAAACCGGTACATATAATTTAGCTTGTTTAGCGTATTCAATCGATAAATACTCAGTAGTTACGCCGCCAGCATCTAATGTTTTTAAGCCAAGAAATCGACCTACACCATGGTTAATATGCACCACTGGCTGACCTTCAGTCAGTTCAGCAAGATTTCTAACAATGGCACTTTCATCGGTTGCTTTGCGTTTGTCTTTTAACTTCCTTTTGCTTACCTTATGGCCGAGTAGTTGTGTTTCTGTGACAAATAAAAACGCCTGGTTTTTACTTGCAAATTCAAAACTGTTTTCGACCATCCCAACACAAATAAAAACAGAATGTGTCGACTCATCTAATGCAGCGTCAAAAGTCGGACTGTTAATCGGATATATTTTTGCTTTGTGTAAAACATCCATTAAGTTTTCTTTGCGGCCCTGTGACTCAGCACAAAAAATGACTTTTTTACCCTTTTCCTTAGCTTTCTTTACTTCTGCCTGAATTGCTTGGTAAGGATTTGTTGCGGTCAAATCAATGCCGATTCCGTCGATAGGGCGGCAATCAAAATTATGCTTGCCTGCTTTCTTTGGTAATGAATCACTGATTAGCTGTGCGCTGGGCCACTGTTTGAGTCTGGTTAGTAATTCATTTGCATCAAGATATAAATCAATTGGCGATAACAATGGCCTAGCTAAGTTGTAGCGGTACTGCTCGTAACGTTGCAATAAATCCCTATTGAATCGGTCAGACGCCTTATTCAAATCGCCGTAATAGATCATTAGGGCATCATCATTTAAATAATCAAATAAGGTGGACGTTTTTTCAAAAAATAAAGGTAAATAATACTCGATACCGCTGGGCATGGTGCCTTTGCTTACTTGATAAAAAATAGATTCTTTGTCGGCGGTATTACTACGCTCAAATTTATTGAGGTAGCGTTCTCTAAATCCGGTTATCGCATCTTTGTCTGTTGGAAACTCTCTCGCTGGCAGTAAACGTATCTCTTTGGTTTCTTCTAACCCTCGTTGGCTATCGGGATCGAAATAACGAATTGAATCTATTTCATCATCAAACAAATCAATTCGAAAAGGTTGATCGCTGCCCATGGGGAATAAATCAATAATACTACCACGCACCGAAAATTCACTATGAGTCATGACTTGGCTGACATGCAAATATCCTGATTTTTCGAGTTTACGTTTAAATTCATCTGTATTAATCGTTTCGCCAACTTTTAAATACATCAAATGTTGACCAACATAGTCGACTGGCGCTAAACGCTGCAGAAGAGTGTTGATTGGCACAATAAATATGCCGGGTTGTTTTTTGCTGAGTAAATAGAGTGTCTCTAAACGTTGCGAAACGATATCTTGATGAGGTGAAAAGCCGTCATAAGGAAGTGTTTCCCAATCTGGAAAAAGTTGGACATGAACGTCTTGGTTGCGCAGAAAAAAAGCGAGTTCTTTCTCCAGTTTAATCGCGCTCGGGCTATCTTCTATTAAAACTAATAGAGGCCCACTGTGTTGTTTTGCTGCATTAGCAATGCTGAGCGCTTGGCTTGCACCTTTTAGCTCACCCCAGTGAATATGGTCAATAACATTTGAGCTATTAAGTGATTTTGCCTTTGGTAAAGGCACAGAAAATAGATTAGACATACTGCGTAATTGTTTCTCTATGGTTATTTAACGATTATTGCGTAACTGACTGGTTTGCAAATGAAGGCTCGCCCTCACAAGCAATTCTTGGTCTTGGTCGCGAATATGCGTGTAAACGTAGCTAACGTGATAAAGATCATCGATAATTTTTACATCGATGGCCTCAGCTAAACAAAAAATGGCAGCAGCTTCTTTTTCGAGGAATATTTTCACTTCCACTGCAACGCCTATTTTGATGAGTGATGTGTGACAAGCAATGAAACCGCCCCCGCCGAATTTTAGCGCTTTAGCACGTTTTTTTTCATCGTCTTGTTGAATCAAAATATACGACATCATGAGATCAATCTTACGCGATTGTAACTGCAGGTAAGTAACTAAGCCTTCGAGCTTTTCACCCATTGAACGCAATGGTTTTAGGGCTTGTGATTCAATTTCGGATAATTCTGAAGCAATTTTAAATGCATAAGGCATCTCATTCTCAAATTCTTCCATTGATTGCGCTGCATGCTTCGAGTCAATCACACTTATATTAACTTTAGTTGGATGATTGATTAAAAAGAATGACTCAAATCTCTTTTTTTTCTCTTCTAATGAGTTCAAATGCAATGTCCTATGTGAAATTTACGTTAATGTTATGCTGTCTTCTGAGTTGTTAATCTTTTAGTATAACTGGTTACTATTTGACATCAGATGTTTATAATAACTACGTTGATTAGCGTTTTTTTTACTTTTGCTATGCAGCGCGCGAGTTATATTGGCCTTAGTTATAATGGGTCAATTAATGCAACCACTGCTAGAACACTACTAATCTACCAAAAAACGACTCAGGTTTCACTCTGGTTAGCGAACCTTTGTCCTTATATTAATTAAATAACGCTGAGTTTTGCTCAATACTGCCTCAGCGAGTCAAAATAAGGTACAAAACTAAGCTTATGCGCTTTCCCTTAATCCCGTCTCTTCCCATATCAGCCTTTATTGGTTTACGATATTCGAAAACATCTAATAAGCGCAGTTTTGTTTCTTTTATTAATTTGTTCTCAGTGGTCGGGATTGCACTTGGCATTGCTTCATTAATTGCAGTACTGTCGGTTATGAATGGCTTAGAAGGACAATTAAAACAGAAAATTTTAGGTATTTTACCGCACATAGTGGTGGACAATAAAGGGCCTATATTGTTCCCACAATCATTGCAGGAACAAATATCAGCAAGTACAGATTTTGTGGAACAAGAAGTCATTGTGCAATCAAGTAAATTAATTAAAGGACTATTTTTACAAGGTATCGATACTGCCGTGGAAAAACGCCATTCTATTATCGCTCAAAACGTAATTGCCGGTGAATGGGATGCTTTGCAACGTGGTCGCTTTAATGCGCTCATCAGCCAGTCACTGGCTAACCAACTGCGTGTTTCTATCGGTCAACGATTGCGCATAATTAGCCCGTCAGCCAGCACTTATACTCCGCTAGGACGAATACCTAGCCAGCGACTGGTGACTGTTGCAGGAATATTTCAATTGGATTCAGAAGCTGACGATAAAGTAATTCTGATGAACATAAATGATGTTGCTAAGCTGTCACGTAAGCGAGATCTGGCTTTTGCAGGAACGCGTTTGTATTTGAATGATGCTTTTGAATATCGGGCGATTGCGGACGAACTTGACAAACAAGGTTTAAAATACACCACATGGCGTGAAAGACAAGGGCCTCTTTTCGACGCAGTTAGTATGGAAAAAAATATGATGTCACTAATGCTTTTTCTAATTATTGCAGTAGCGGCATTCAATATAGTCTCTGCGTTAGTGATGGTAGTCACTGAAAAAACCCATGATATAGCGATACTGCAAACCCAGGGACTAGTGCCGACCGACGTCATGCTGATATTTGTTCTTAATGGCATTTTTAATGGTATTAAAGGTGTCATATCGGGTGTTGTGATTGGCTTATTGTTGGTATTTTTCTTGAATGATATTTTAGGCTTACTCGGGTCAGGTCTGGCTTTTGGTCCTAATGGTTCCGGTTTGCCTATTGAGATGAAACTGTCTGAAATTATTATCATTTCCGCTGGTTCACTCGGCCTTTGTGTATTAGCTACTCTTTATCCTGCTTACAAAGCGGCATCTATTAATCCTGCAAATAGCTTACAAACACAATAGACGCTATAATCTACGCTAGTCGGTGATGGCTGAATTGTTTTTTTAAAATCAAGCGACTGGTTGTTATTAAACTATGATCCAGACACACTCATTCAATTTATTTACCCCTAAAAGAGAATTTACATTTTGAGTAAAAAATACATTAGCTCACAATCATTGCTAGAAGACAGCTTTCGCCTCGCGGCTAAAGTTTTTAATGATGGCTTTCGTCCTGACTTCATTATTGGAATTTGGCGAGGCGGAGCTCCAATAGGTATCGCAGTTCAAGAGTTTTTCGAATATAAAAATACGCCAACGGACCACATTGCAGTCAGAACATCATCGTATTACGGTATTAATAAGCAATCAAAAGAGATAAAAGTACACGGTCTACATTATCTCATTGAGAACGCTAACGCCGGTGATAGCTTATTAATTGTTGACGATGTATTTGATTCTGGACGCAGTGTGGAAGCGTTGACCAAGCAAATTGAAGTGCTGATGCGTCTAAATACACCGAAAGAAATTAGGATCGCTACTCCTTGGTATAAACCAACCAATAACAAAACAGATATCGTGCCCGACTACTATATTAATGAAAGTGATGAATGGTTAGTTTTTCCGCATGAACTGGCTGGCTTGACAAAAGAAGAGATCAGGGAAGGTAAGTCAGAGTTGTCTAATATCCTAGATGTTATTTTTGATTAAGATATAAAAAAAGCGTTTTTTTAGATGATGTCTATTGTTTCAGTTAACACATTACTGACTTATTAAGTTATCAGTTGAGGTGTGATTAATTTACGCGATGTTCGATAAAGAGAACGACAATGGTTTTTGATAAACCATTGTCGCTTTTGACTGTGTTGCAATTAAATAAAATGCCTACTTACCATCAATGTAAAACTTGTCATGAAAAGTATAAACCCAATGTGGTTTGTGTACGACCAGTGACGTTATGGTGAAACCATTGAAGAAAGCTTCTGAGAATAGCAGTAATGGAATGAGTAATACGTAGTTATTAAAAATAACGTCCCAGCCCAAATCAGTATCTAATTGAAAGTAGCCGGCCATCGTTATAATTTTTAACGAAACCGTTATTGCTCCTGGGAAAAATGCGCACACGAAAATATAAACGAATAAGTGCTTCGGTAACTTGTGAAATGACCAACTGAAAATGGCGTAGGTGACGGATATCGGAAGCAATGTGCCCAACAACCAATTTATGCCTAACATAGAAAATTTCTCATACCCCACAATAGTAATGCCGAGTAACACAAAACTTGATGATATAACTGCCCATCTAAAGCCTAATATAAGCGTCAGTGAGGTTAACCAAATGAAGTGGACTTGCAGTTCATCAACGATACCGACCCGAAAAATCCAAAGGACGAACACCGCCGCACTCGCACCAAAAAACCGGTGTTGAAAAGCACTATCATCGACTAGTTGTTTAAAATTAGTATTTCTAATGATGATAGCTAAGCCTACAATGCTGGCTATTGCTCCTAGTATTTGTAATTCAGTCATGCTTACTCGGAATAGATTGGCAAATTGGGCAAGTGAGGTACTGCTGTTTATTTATAAGTGATTGCAACGGGTGAGGCTGCGTGTGAATAAAACGGGTATGGAAAAAAAACGTTCTCATTTTGTAATTATTCTCTTTAATCATTGGGAAATTAACACTTAATACCGCTATTATACGGTGATCGGTTTAACATTGATTGAGTATTTTAAAATTAACCAAATCAACTGAAGGGTCAACGTGTTCAAAAATCAATTTCCATTTTTTACAAACAAACCCGAACAAGTCTATTTGGATAGTGCTGCAACTACACAAAAACATCAATCGGTAATTCAAGCAGTAAATGACTATCATTGTTTGTCGAGTGCTACGGTTCATCGCAGTGCTTATGCAATTGCGAATGAAGCGACTTTGCTGTATGAGCAAGCGCGGGATTTAACTGCTCAACTTATTAATAGTCCAACTACCGATCAAATTGTGTTTAATAGCGGTGCGACCGAATCCATTAATACTATCGCCTCAGGCTTGCAACCGCATATGATAAACGGCCATAAAATATTGATATTGGCGAGCGAACATCATGCCAATATTTTACCTTGGCAGCGTTTATCGGTGCGACTTGGACTCAGTATTGAAGTAGTCAATATTTCAGAGCAGGGCCAATTTTCTCAACCTGAATATGCCTTATTTTTGGAACAGCTGAAGCCAGATGTTGCTATTTTGGCAATGGCTCATGTTTCGAATGCATTAGGTAATATTTATCCTGTTGAAGCGATTTGTCGTTTG
>JBLHOI010000001.1:0-23194 GCA_047621375.1 Glaciecola sp. | reverse complement strand
TACCTATGGATTTTATGGTCACAAAAATCAAAGCGCGTAAATTTAATGCTCGAACCAGTAACTTCATTTGCTGCCGGTATTTTAGCATGCGCTATAAGCCGCTATTTAGATCCTGGTATTAACATTCCGTTGATGGTGCTTTCTGCCGTTATCGTATTGGTGCCCGGTTTAGCGCTTACCATGGGTTTGGCAGAGCTTTCGTCGAGAAATCTGGTGTCGGGAACGGCGCGGATCATGGACGCAATTATGCAATTGTTTAAACTCTACTTTGGTGCATTTTTAGGCGTTGGTGTTGGTTTTACTTTATTTGGTGAGAATCAGTTCGAACCCGCAGCTTCTTTGCCATATTGGGCAACTTGGTTAGCGGTTGGTTTACTCTGTTTCGCACTAGTACCTATTTTTAGAACACGACTTAAGCACATTCATTGGGCGTTAATGTCGGCTTTTATTGCCTATGGCGTGACGGTTTATAGTTCTCATTATATAGATCAAACCTTTGGTACATTCTTAG
The DNA here is from genome assembly GCA_047621375.1 of Glaciecola sp. Taxonomy (GTDB): domain Bacteria; phylum Pseudomonadota; class Gammaproteobacteria; order Enterobacterales; family Alteromonadaceae; genus Glaciecola. The sequence goes on along the minus strand of JBLHOI010000001.1, from coordinate 22,683 downwards.
GGGCATTTGCGCTGGGTGTTTTTGCCAATGCATTTGGGAGAATAGCAAACCAACCCTCAACTATTGTCGCTATGCATGGCTTGATTGTGCTAGTGCCCGGCTCCAAAACGTATATTGGCTTGAATTCGTTTATTTCGGGTCAAGATTTTGTGCAAGCGTCGCACGTCGGACAAGAAGTATTCTTGATATTTATGTCGTTGGTCGCGGGATTAATATTTGCCAATGTTGTAATGCCAACCAGAAAGGCGCTTTAATTAAGTTTCATGCAACATTGGCTATGCTTTTATTTTCTACTATTCATAGAACTAAGGCCATACGATTAACTAAATAAATTGTGTTTATATAAAACGCCATCCTATATTGGAGCTCGCAATGAGCCATCTTGGTTCGTAATACATTAGCAAAAAATAGGAACCAACTTATGTCACAAAATAATGCATCAACGTATTCTGGTAAGACAACACTTATTTCTGGAGCCGCAGGTGGCATAGGATTCGCATTAGCGAAAGAATTTGGTGAGTTGGGCATGAACGTTGTGATTGCCGATATTGACGAAGTGGCGCTTGCGAGCGCTAAAAAGCAACTAGAGTCCTTAGATATTAATGTGTTGGCCTGCGAATTAGACGTCACCGATTTTACTCAGTGGCAAGCTTGTGTTGAGCAAACGATAGCCACTTTTGGCAAACTGCATATGGTTGTAAATAATGCGGGGGTAGGTGGTGTTCCTGGAAAAATTGAGCAGGCTGACCACGACATGTGGCGCTGGGTCGTTGATGTTAACTTGATGGGAGTGGTATATGGCGCTCAAGCAGCTATACCTGAAATAAAAAGCCATGGTGAAGGTGGTTGGATTATAAATGTTGCGTCAATGGCCGGCATGATGGGTGTTCCTTATGCAAGTTCTTATTCCGCTACAAAAGCAGCCGTTGTGTCATTGACCGAAAGTTGGGCAGTGGAATTAAAATCACATAATATTCATGTTTCGGCACTGTGCCCGGCATTTGTAAAAACTCGTATTCATGAGTCAATGCGCAATAAACAGGATAAATATAAGTCGTCTAAAGAATCCAAAGAAATTACGCTTGCAGATAAACAACGTTACAAGAAAAATGTTGTTCAAGCGGCTGCTCTTGTCGAGTCTGGTATTGCTCCTGAACTGCTCGCTAAACGCGTCGTAGAAGCACTTAATTCAGAACAGATGTATATTTTTACCCATCCTAATTACAAAGAAGTTGCCGGATACAGAGCCGCAATGATTGGTAAGGCGTTTGACGATGCACAACAAAGTGAGTTAGTAAAACATCTCATTGATGACGACATAGTTAGTTTGTAAACTCACTTCAATAATCATTAAAATGACTGATACAGTAAACTAGTGAGTGATTTTTTTATATCAACATGATTATAATAAAACTTGGACTCTTTACTTGAGGGCTTTATGAGTGAAACAAAGTGGGATCCGGTTAAGTACAATCAAGTGGCTGATTTTGTAGCTAGGCTTGGTGAACCTTTATTAGTGCTACTTGAACCAAAACTGTCAGACTTTATTTTAGATTTAGGCTGCGGCGATGGGAGTCTTACCGAGAAGATTAAGCTGTTATGCCAAAATGTGCTTGGAATAGACGCGAGTGCTGAAATGGTTCTGGCTGCTAAAGCTAAGGGTATTAATGCGGTTGTTAAAGATGCCCATAATTTAGATTTTAATGAACAGTTTGATGGTGTTTTTTCGAATGCAGCTTTGCATTGGATGACTAAACCAACGGCAGTACTAAGTGGTATTTATCGAGCATTAAAACCACAAGGTCGTTTTGTGGCCGAGTTCGGTGGCTTCGGTAACGCAAAAAAAATAGTAGACGCGTTAACAACGTGTTTAGAACGAGAAGGTATTACGTATCAAAATCCATGGTATTTCCCCTCGGATGAGGCTTACTCCGACTTATTAGTAAAACAAGGCTTTGTGGTCGAACATATCGAATTATTTGATCGTTTTACGCCTCTACCAGAGCACTTAAGCGAATGGTTAGACACTTTTGGGCAGGCATTCTTTGTAAATGTAGATACTACACAAAAAAGACACATCATTGACGAAATTACTGATCTAGTAAAGCCTGATTTATTTGTAAACGGGCAATGGCATGTCGATTATGTCAGGTTGCGCGTAAAAGCCTTAAAATCATAGTGAGTTAAAGTAGTCCTTTATTTTACTTAATGGCAAAACTTGAGCGTATTTTGCATGCATATCGTGCAGGCTCATCTCATGTGCAGACTGATTTCTATCCCCACACGCTTCGGGTACAACTGCACACAGAAAATCATACTGCAGAGCATCCACGCATGTCGCGCGCACACAACCAGAAGTAGTTAACCCTGTTATAATAAGGGAGTCTATTTTAAGCGCTGCTAGCTTAGTCGCCAATGTTGTTGAAAAAAAAGCGCTTGGATAGTGTTTCTCAATAATATTGTCGGCATTCACATATCGATTAAATTTTTCGTGAATATCGACCCAACGAGAGCCTCTTTGCAATATATTTAATGCCGGTAATCGTTGTCTAAATACGCTCGCTTGTTGTTCATTGTCGTAAACAACAGTGCTAAAAAATACCGGAATCTTCTTGTCAACGGCAGCATTGATTAGCTCAAGATTAGCATCGAGTTGAGGCTTGAAATCCCCTCCTAAAGGGCTCTCTTTATCTGTAAAACCGTTACTAAAATCGACGGCAATTACAGCCGGGCATTTGCCCAGCTGTAATTCACCAATAATCAGATCATTATCGATAAGTTTTATTGCCATCTAAAACTCGGGTGTTTGCGGGGCGGGTAGCTTGGTTTCTGCCAAACTACGAGCTTTGATATCGGCTATGTCACCGCCAAAATCAAATAATTTAACATCACCACGGACACCACTCATTTCTGCTCTTAGGGCTGTTGTAGCAGCTTGGTCAATCGACATATCGTCCTTGATGACTACACCATAAGATCTGGCGCCTTGAACCGAAACTAATGAACGGTTGACGTCATCTAGCACCAACTGAGGCTCGCGTTTGAACGGGTCTCCCCAACCGCCACCACCCCATGTATTAAAGTACAAAATATCGCCTTTTTTAACTTCAACACCTTCACATTTTGCTGGCAACGTTTCCTCGCTTCCATCAGCTCGTATTAGTATTTTGGTCGATCGCATACCGGGGACTCCCCCGTTAACACCCCAAGGGTAGGTTAACCAACGATCATCGTGGATCGCTATTTGACCGTCATTTAAGAAACGATAGCCTACAGAAAGTCCATTACCGCCGCGGTGCAAGCCTGCGCCGCCAGAATCTAATATCGCTTGATAAGTTTCTACCCTTAGTGGAAAGTAAGCCTCAATGAATTCGTTAGGGACATTAGTAAAACCTGGCCATAGTGAATGACCATCAGGACCGTCTCCAGCAGGGCGACCCGGAATACCACCAAAGCCAATTTGAAAGAGTTGAAACCATTCGCCTTTATCATCGTAACCTGAATAAAATAAATGCGGTGAATCTGAAAAGCCTGCAGCGTTCATAGCCTCAGGCGCACCTTGTCCTAGCAAGCCTCCCATGACATCAAATATCCTACCTAGGGCATGTGTTCTTCCAGAAAGAGCTGCCGGGTAATTTGGCTTCAATAAACTACCTTGTGGGATGCGTACGTCTACTAAGTCATAAAAACCATCGTTGAAGAGTATTTGTGGGTCCACTAAATTGATGGTAAAAGAACCAAAAAACATTTTAAACATTTCTTCATTTAAGTAGAAATTAATTGAGCTCTTAGCTTGTGGATCAGTGCCCTCAAAGTCAAATATTGCTTTAGGTCCTTCACGCCACATTTTACAGCGAATTTTGTATGGCCCTTTACCGACGCCATCGTCACACAAGTAATCTTCAAATACGCGAGGCTCTTCAGGCACTAACATATTGATAATCGCAGACATTGCAGTGTGATTTCGTTCTAACATAACTTCCATCGTTGAGTAGAAAGTATCATCACCAAATCTATCTGCAATTTCGATGACCCGCTTTGACGCCGTATTGCATGCCGCGACTAGCGCGTTTAAATCAAATCGGTTCCACTGTGGTGTTCTGACGTTGTGTAAGATGAGTTCCAACAGGTCTTTCTGCAATACCCCTTTCTTGTACAACTTCGTTGGGGGTATGCGGATACCTTCTTGAAAGATGGTTTCCGCTTTTATTGGAATTGAACCCGGGACCATTCCACCATTATCCGACATATGACCAAACATTGCTGACCAGGCGATATGTCGGCCTTCACGGAAAATAGGAACAATAACAATCCAATCAGGTAAGTGGGATACTGCACCATTGCACATGTAAGGGTCGTTAGTTAGCAGCACATCGCCTTCTTCCACTTGGCCTGAAAATGCATCCATAAACCCATGGATGAAAGAACCAAATTGTCCTACGACCATTTTACCATCTTTATTTGCAATCATCGGAAAGCAGTCACCTTGCTCGCGAATACCAGGACTCATAGCCGTTCGAAATAAGACCGCGTCCATTTCTTCGCGCGCATTTTTTAGTGCATTTTCAATGATATCAACGGTTACTGTGTCGGTATCCACACGATTAAGAGGAGCGGAGTTTGTTTCAATAATTTTATTCATTTTGATCTCCTACTATTTATTTGCGTTAACAGGGTTAATTAGGAGGTTGCCAACAGTATCTACCGTGGCGATATACCCAGGTAAAATAACCGTTGTAGAATCCATTTCACCTACGATGCAAGGGCCAGGAACAATTAACCCTACAACCATTTTAGCGCGCTCGTAAATGGCAGCTTGATGATACTGTCCTTCATGATAAATTTTGGTATCGGCAATTTTGCATTCGAGTAACGTAGTATTTCCTGTTATTTGCTTGCTTGCTGGAAGGGCGGTGGCAGCGGCTGATACAATTGCACGAACCATGACAATTTCATGACCTTCATCAAGGGCAAATGTAAATAGTTGAGTATGCTGTTCGTCGAAGCGACTAATTAACAGATCAAGACCTTGTGCTTCAAAGTCGGCTTGAGAAATCTCAATAGATAATTGAAATGCTTGGCCGGTATAACGAACGTCGGCTTGCAAAGTAACTTCTAATTTATCTTTACTGATCCCATCAGAAATAAGCGTTGACGAAGCTTTCTCTGTTAACTCATGAAATAGCTTTGCTAGTGACGCTTGGTTTGTGTTCTTGATTAGCGTGACATAAGTTTTGGATGCTTCATCTTTTACTACAGTCGTTGCATCACCATAGGCACACAATACGCCCGGTCCTGGTGGTATGATGGTAGGCCATGAACCAGTCAAAATTCCTAATGCGTTGGCATGCAAAGGGCCTGCTCCGCCAAAACCAACTAGCGCAAAATCTCTAGGGTCAAAGCCTTGCTCAACCGACACTAATCGCAGTGCACCGAACATAGCTTCATTAGCAATACGCACAATACCTTCAGCTGCTTCTTCTACAGAAAGTCCCATTGCATCAGCGACTTTTTTAACTGCTGTTACAGCGGCAGCTTTATCAATTGCCATTTTACCGCCGAGCTGGACGTCCGAGGGCAAGTAACCTAAAACAACGTTAGCATCGCATACTGTTGGCTCAACGCCACCCTTCATATATGCGGCTGGGCCAGGCTGAGCGCCGGCTGATTCAGGGCCTACTCGCAATGCTTTAGTTAATTCAGGGACGAAAGCGAGCGAACCACCGCCGGCACCAACGGTCCTAACGTCAACCGAAGGTGCTCGCACAGTAACATCGCCTACACGCGTTTCACGTCGTATGCGAGCTTTTGCATTTTGTATTAAGGCAACGTCGGTTGATGTGCCGCCCATATCAAATGTCAGGACATTGTCATATCCAGCAGCAGATGCAAAATGAATCGCCCCTGACACACCACCTGCCGGACCACTCATTAGCAAGTTAACCGGATTATTAGCCGCTGCATTTGCTGAGGCTAAACCACCGTCTGAGCGCAAAATCGATAGGTGTAAATCTGGGCCCATCGTCTTATGCAAAGACGCTTGAAGATTATCGATGTATCGCGCAACTTGCGGACGAACATATGAATTTACAACAGTGGTTTCTGTACGTTCATATTCTTGCATTTCAGGCACTATGTCACTCGAGATACTAATCGGTATATCTGTAAAAATTTCGGCTGCAACGGCTTTAGCTTGCTTCTCATGTTCGCCATTAACATAAGCATTAATGAAGCAAATAGTAAGCGCTTCGACTTCACCCTTCGCTTTAAGCTTAATTAAATCATTTCTAAATGCTTGCACGTCCAACGTTGAAACTGTCTTTCCGTCGGCGCCCATTCGCTCATTAGCTTCTATCGTTAATTCTAATGGTGCAAGCAGAGGTTTTTTCACATAACTTACCCAGCCACCTAAGCCTCCTGGGCAAAATGAGCGTGCTACTTGCAATACATGCTTGTAGCCTTTGGTTGTAACCAGGCCAACTTTCGCTCCTTTGCCAGTGAGCACAGCGTTGGTTGCAACTGTCGTTCCGTGCATGACACGATTGATTCTTTTTGGATCTATGCCTGACTCTTCGCAGATTCGCGCAATGCCATTTAATACACCAATTGACGAATCTTCAGGTGTAGAGGGAACCTTTGCTGTGTGAGTTTCACCGTTGCTTTCGTTGATCAATAAAAGGTCTGTAAAAGTGCCTCCAACATCAACGCCTAATCGATAACTCATAAACTTTTCCTTCTTTTAGTATTTGTTTTAACTAATAATATTTATGTAAGGTGGCCAGACTAATTAATTTAATTAGTCTTAGGGTATGTTTTGCGTAACCATGTTTTTGCATTCCCCCCGCGGGCGGTCTGCGTTAATTCAACGGCCAGATCGGACGCCTCTAATAATGTCAGCATATTTATGCCTGTCTTGTATCCCATTTGTTCACACATCATTACGACATCCTCGGTTGCTACGTTCCCACTGGCTCCTGGAGCAAAAGGACAGCCACCTAACCCCGCGATGGACGCGTCAAAACGTCGAATGCCCGCTTCTAGCGCAGCATATAAATTTGCTAACCCCATTGCGCGGGTATCATGAAAATGGCAAGAAAAAACATCTGAACCGAATTGTTTTACTAACTGGTTCATTAACGTATTAACTTGTAATGGGTCTCCAGCGCCGATGGTATCTGCAATAACTAGCCTAGATGCGCCCAATTCCAACAAACTGCCCGCCATATCTATAACTTGTTGTGGCGCAGTTATTCCTTCAAACGGGCACGCCCACGCAGTAGCTAAATATACTTGCACCTCAACTGTTGTATTTTTCGATACATCTATGACGTCTTTAATCATGTTCAAGGTTTGTGCATTATCCATACGGATATTTTTTTCATTCATCGTATTCGATGTTGCAATGACTAATGACGCCAACGTAACGTTGTTTTGTTTAGCTAATTCAAATCCTTTCATATTTGGAATTAAGGCTGAATAATGGCAATTATTACTCGGAAGTTGTTGGCATATATTATCTGTCCCTGCCATTGCAGGAACCGCTTTAGGGGATACAAATGCTCCCACTTCTACGCCGTCTAAACCTGCTTCGGTTAGTCGCTCTATAAGCTGTAATCGATCCGCTGGCACCAGGATCTTCGTTTGATTTTGTAAACCGTCACGTGGTCCTACATCGTTAATGAAAACATCCTTAATCATCGTTGCCTCTCTTTACTGCCCCTTCCGCGACTAACGCATCGATGCGTTCTTGAGACATTTGTAATAGTTCTGACAAAACGGTTTGTGTATCTTGACCTAACTCGGGTGCAGCGTTAAATGTTTCCTCATTGGTACGCGAGAATTTTATTGGGTTACCAGGTCCTTTGGTAGAGCTACCATTCGGATGTTTCAAATCTACAACCATATTCCGATGCAATACTTGTTCATCATTTAATGCGTCAGATAGGCTATTGACTGGTGCGCAAGGAATGCGCTTCTCTTCCAATTGGGAAATCCAATAGGCAGTCGTATTTTGGCCTAGTACTGCATTTAACTTATCATCGATAAAGTCTTTAGCTGCCCATCTGCCAGGCTGTCCATCGTACTTAGCATCGTCGAATTCAGGACACTTCACTACTGTATTTAAGTTCTTCCAGAAATTATCGGTAATAATAGCAATAACAATAAATCCATCCGAAGTGCGGTATGTGTTGTATGGAACGTGTACAAAGTGAGAATTACCAATAGGATAGGGGTCATCACCAGATAAGAAGTGCATAGTCGCCATATAATTCAGCATTGAAACTTGGCAATCAAGCATAGAAATATCTACGTCTTGTCCTTTACCGCTAGTGGCACGCTCTATAATTGCTGATTGAATACCCATAACAGCAAACATACCGCCACCAAGATCACCAATGGGAATACCAGCTCGAACAGGACTATTTTTATCGGTTCCAGTAATTGACATTCCTCCGCCGGTGGCCTGAGCAACTTGATCGAAAGCAGGCCTTTTATATTTTGGACCGTTGCTACCAAAGCCAGTGATACTGCAGGTAATGATTCTAGGATTAATCTTGTTTAACGTTTCATAGTCAATACCAAGTCGCTCTGGCACACCAGCCCCGAAATTATTAACAACAACGTCTGACTCTTTGACTAATTCGTAAAAAACTTGTTTTCCTGCCGCACTTTTTAAATCTATACAAATGCTTTGCTTGTTGCGATTGAGTGTTATGTAGTAAGCACCCATGCCTTCTAGAGAATTTTTGGGATCGGTTGCTAATAATTTACGCGTGCCTTCGCCTTGCAGTGGTTCTACTTTTATTGTTTCTGCGCCTAAGTCTGCAAGTATCATTGCACAGTAAGGGCCAGATAACATATGCGTTAAATCAATAACACGTAAACCAGCCAATGGTTTATTCATGATTTTCTCCAATTCAAACATGACTTTGGATGTTAGGCTTGAAGTGATTAGTCACACCTCAAGCCCGATTCCATGACTGCTTAAAAGTTATAAGTAAATTCAACCCCGTACTCTGCGCGGGCAGAAGGATGAATGAATGAACCACCGAATTCCGGTGCAGGAATAACTTCTTGCAGATACTGCTCATCAGTAATGTTTTTGCCATAAATTGCTAAGGTCCAAACTTCTGCCTCGATCGCAATACGAGCGTTTATGGTAGAGTAAGATTCGCGTTTCGCGTTATCAAAGTTTTGTGGATGTGGACCCGGTGGAACGCCTCCACCGAGGGTGCCAAAGAAGTCCCAAATAGTAGGGGTCTGTTCACCTTGAAGTGTGTGAAAAAACGTCTCTCCAGTATATTGATAATCAACTCGCGTAACTAACCAATAGTCATCGCTGACAGGTTGCTCGTAGCTGAAGCCTAAGGTGTAAGTAGTTTCAGGTGATTGCGGTGCCTTGTTACCAACAGTGACAGGGCGGTTACGGTTTTCCTTTATTTCAGAATCAAGCAAGCCCACGCCACCAAAAACTTTAAATGTTTCGGTAATATCTGCTGTGACATCTAGCTCAAAGCCTTGAATCGAAAGTTCATCGATTGTTGTTACGGCTCTTAATAATCCAAACGGGCCAGCAAAAAATTCAAAAAATTGATTATCTTCAACGGTAGTTTTAAATATAGCGCCGTTAAGTCTGACCTTGCCATCCATTAATTTAGACTTGAGACCAAATTCAATATTCGTTGTTACTTCTTTAGCATAGTCATCGGTCACCAGTAACTTAGCGTCAACAGCATCACCAGGTGTGCCTGTACCAGAGCTATTAAACCAAAAATCCAGCGTAGCTTGAGTACCTATCGAGTTAAATCCGCCACTCCTAAAACCAACGCCATAACTTGCATAAGAATTAACATTGTCGGTTAGTTCGTAGCTCAGAGTTACTTTAGGTTGAAAATGAGAAAATGATCGGCTTCTATCTGGGATCCCTTCTGGATTAGCATTATAGGCTGGATTTATAGGCCCTATCGTATTGATATTAAGTCCTGAAGATGAAACGTTAGGAACATTATTAGATACCGTTCTGTCTTCATAGTCATAACGCAAAGCGACAGCTAATTCCATCTTATCTGAGAGGTCATATTCAATTTGGCCAAATGCAGACAACACTGACGTATCAAAAGTGTCATCGAACAGCAAGTCGGTTGGGTTTGGCCCTGTTGAAGGGACATATGCCTGACGAAGGAAGCCTTGTCCTTGGTCTGCGCCGTAAGCAACGACAACATCACGTTTAATTTCAGCGAAATAGACACCTGCTATCCAGCGTAACTCTGCGTCATTATCATCAGAGGTCACGCGCAATTCGCCACTGAAATCAGATTGACTGCGCTCTTGATACTGATAGCCATCACAAGAAGTTGGCGTATATGGACCATAAACCCCTGCAAATTCTACACCAGGAGGAAATACTCCAAAGGGAGCGAAAAATTCACCGAATAAATCAGATCTGCCAGCGCCACCTAGCCCAGCTGGGGTATTGTTGAGTGTTGCGCGGTCTGTTTGACATTGTGGGGTTAGCTCATATCCGTAAAATGAGGCACTGGTGCCGTCAGACAATAAATATTCCTCTAAATCGTTATACGCAAGCACACCGGTAATATCATAGCCATCTAGGTCCCAATCAGCTTTAATAGAGAATTCAGTACTGTCTTGTTTATTTTCACCTGGAACATTAAAAGCAAATATAAAATCATGATCATTTACATTTGCATTGTAAGCAGGTTGATTAAATGCATTTACAAAAGAGGGTAGTGCGAATACAGCATTAAAATTAATTGCGCCGCCCTCGACTTTTGAGATCCCCGCGCGAATGTCTAACGTGAGTGCATCTGATACATCCCACATCAATCGACCTTTAATAGTTGTGTCTTCTAAAAAATCAACAACGTCATCTTGGCCAGTTAAAATATTTTCGTAATGCCCATCCGTACTATTATAACTCGCAGTCAATCTGCCACGCATAGTGTCATTGAGCGCGCCACTCATTATACCATTGATGCGCTGAACACCAGCATTACCGGCACCGACTTTAACTTTTCCTTCAAACTCTTCACTAGGTAATGTCGTGGTTACCAAAATGGCACCGGCAACCGCATTGCGCCCGTAAAGTGCACCTTGAGGGCCTTTAAGTATTTCTATTTGCGCTATATCAAGGAGTTCTTCGTTAAAGCTATTGGGATTAGTCATCAATACGCCATCAACTACGTACGCAAATGTTGATTCAGCATCACGAGTTGATACAATACCGCGTATGTTTACTTGGGTATCTCCCACATTGGCCGTATCGACAATATTGACATTCGGTACCAGCGAAATAAAATCACCAGGACGTTCGATACCTGCAGTTTCGATGTCTCTTGCGGACAAGGCACTTACTGCGATCGGGACATCTTGCATACTTTCAGGTCGTTTACGCGAAATACTAATGATTTCTATGGAGTCTTCTTTTTCCGAAGCTTTGGATTCCTGTGCAAGCGCGCTAGTTGCGACCGCATATGAACCAGCTAAAATAGATATAGCTACTGCGCTTCCAATTTTACTTTGGGTAAATTTACGCATGTTGTTGTCCCCTTTTTTTATTTTCATGAATGAGTTTTAATCGTCGCCATAACGTTGTTTGACTTATTCCGAGAAACTGGGCGGCGAGTTCCTTGTTCCCGTTAAATTGATTCATTGCCTGCATCACTAGTTGATGTTCATTTTTAGCCAGCGCGCCGGCAATCTCAATCTCTTTACTAACAAACAGTTCAGGCGCTACTTCGTTCAATAATTGAGTTATTTTGTTGCTGTTTATTTCTGGGTGGACAGAGCAATAAACCAATAAACGCTCTACGATATTTTCAAGCTCTCTCACATTTCCAGGCCAATCATAGTGTTTAAATATGGGTGTTAAATGGGAGGCAATGTTCTCTATCGTTTCTATAGTTAACTCGCCAAAATTGAGCGCAATTAATTTTGATTTAGTTATGTTTGCAATATCTTCTTTTCGCTCCTTAAGTGAAGGAACGTTAATACTCAACACATTAAGTCGGTAATATAAGTCGTCTCTAAATAATCCGTTTCTAACCTGTTGTGCAAGTGGTTTATTGGTTGCTGCAATGATTTTGAGATTTAATTTGAATTCCTTATGAGAACCAATTGGTCGATACGTTTTCTCTTGAATTACACGCAGTAATTTGGCTTGTTGAGGGAGACTTAGCTCGCCTACTTCATCTAAAAATAGTACGCCATTTTCGGCTTGATAGAGAAGGCCATGTTTTCCACCGCGCTTTGAGCCTGTGAATGAACCTTCGACGTACCCAAATAATTCACTTTCAAATAACTCACTGGGCATAGCCGCACAATTAATCGCAACGAATTGGCCGTCAGCAAATTGGCTCTTTTGGTGAATGCGCTTAGCAATCATTTCTTTTCCAGTGCCTGATTCGCCTATAATCAAAACATGGCTAGGGGAGTGAGCGTACAAATCAGTGCGTTCGATTAAATCCCCCATGATTTTTGACTGGTAAACCAAAGGTTGAATTGGTTTCGATTGCTTTGGAATTGAAGTAATGTCAGGCGTCTGAGCATAAAATTGATATACGTCAAATTTGTGCTTAGCCATTTCAATAGTATCTTTATGAAACCACCAATCGATTTGATTCAATCTGCATTTACCATCAGAAACATCTGTGAATTGACTACTATGCAGGAGATCTAGTATTTCTTGCTTATTGGCAGAATCAATCGCGAATTCATTTTTTGCAGCTGAATTAGATGTCAGAATGTTAGTGTAGTTGTCAACCATTAAAATTGGCGTTTTTGAATCTTCATTAAGCCAACGGTGAATCGCCCTCGAGTGAACTTGTTCTTTCTGTTTACGGCCGATTGTAATTGCTTCTTTTAAGATAGTTCTGCATGACTCTTTTGAATAAATTAAAAACGACTTTATATTATCTTGAGACGCTAAACCGCAAACAAGACTGGCGCCAACAACGACATTGTCGGGTGATAGTTTTGATAGTTGGTAAATTTGCTTTGCTTCTTCTGCAGTCTCATATTTGCTGTGCTTGATATTAATAGAGGTGTTTTGATTAAGCAGTTCAACAAGGCCGCTGTAATCATCGAAAGTGATAACGTGCACATCGTTGTTTACAGTCGACGCTTTTAAAATGGCAGAAACAATGTCAGATTCGGTGACGGGTATCGACAGCACAGGAACGCTAAGTGCTTTTTTTAAATAAGAGGCATTGCTTCCGGCACTTATAACGACATCAGGATTAAATAGACTAACGTGTTTATCAGCCTCATCAATAGTACCAACGATAGCATCCACGATTCGACATTCTGCGTGATCTTCCATGTCAGTTAATACACTGCTTAATAATTGACTAAATTCTTTATGCCCGAATATTAAAATGCGTATTTTGCTAGTTTGATACATTGATATGTTACAACCTCATAAAGACTTATTAACGGTTTGTTTACAAGCTTCATTAAAGCATGGTTCGTGCCAAATAAGTACGAAACATAAAATCTATATTAATCAATTAGTTAAATATTTTATTAGGAATGTTTTGAAATGTAATTATTCATTATGAAATATATTTTTTCAAAATGAATTTATTTTAGGGTGTTTCTGTTAATTGCAAAATTGCGCCAAATTGCTCAAAAGGCGATATATCGCAAATTGGCCAACCGTCTAAGCCCTTCCTTTTATGCGTATAAGATAACTCGAGTTCTTGCAATGTTTTATCAATAGAATGGGTGGCAAAAGAGATCAAAAAAACTCCCTCTCCTTTATTTTCTAATATATCGGCGACAACACCTTCATTATTAATAGGCTGTACCAATATCAACAAACTTGCTCCAATCTCAAATCTTGCTGTTTTAACATTTCTTTTAGGTAAACTTTCAAGAATGCCTTGTTGGCCTAGAAGTTTATTAAAATAAATAATGGATTGCTCTAAGTTAGCGACTACAAAATTTATATGATGAATATGAGTTAGCAAAACAAAGTCCTTATATGAATCTGAGTAATAATGGCACGCAAGGGTAGATTGCATTTTAGCTTCGATGCAACTACCACTATTTTAGCGCGCTAAAATAACTAAGCGTTTTAGCATAGTAAAAGAGTAGTTTATTCGTGTAAATAAATCAAAAGCGAATAGATACTTAATGCGGTTTAGCTAACTTTTCTTATTAATGAAGCCTAGGCAAGTGTTACTCTTTGAGTCTTTATTAATCATCAATAATGCGATAATTTTTCGTTTAATTGTATAAATTTACTTACTTGTCATAATGCTCAATTTAAGCCGTTAAAAATACTTGTCTATGTAGGTTTGTGTATGTATAATGCGCGCCCTTGAAGTCAACATCTTAGTTCCTTGTCTCCATGTAGACGACTTCACTACGCGAGGCTACAACCGTAAGGAGCAACAATGCGTAATTACGAAATCATATTCATGGTTCACCCTGATCAGAGTGAACAAGTGCCAGGCATGATTGAAAAATATACTGGTATTCTTGAGCAAAACGGCGGGAAAATCCACCGTATGGAAGACTGGGGCCGTCGTCAATTGGCTTACCCAATCGAAAAACTCCATAAAGCTCATTATGTTCTTATTAACACTGAAGCAACTGCTGAAGCTGTAGAAGAACTAGAAACTATTTTCCGTTTTAATGACATCATTCTGCGTAACCTTGTTATGCGTACTAAAGCTGCTGTGAGCGAACAGTCTCCAATGGCTAAAGAAGAACGTCGTGACGACCGTAGACCACCACGTGATGAGAAATCTTACGATGCACCAGAAGCGTCAGTTACGGCAGAAAAACCTGCTGCAACAGAAGCACCTGCGGTAACGGAAGAAGCTAAATCAGAAGAAGGAGACGCATAATGGCTCGTTTTTTTAGACGTCGTAAATTTTGTCGTTTTTCAGCTGAAGGCGCAGAAGTTATCGATTATAAAGATATACCTATGTTGAAAAACTACGTGACTGAAAGTGGTAAAATTGTTCCTAGCCGTATTACTGGTACTAGCGCTAAATATCAGCGCCAGTTAGCAACAGCGATCAAGCGCGCGCGCTTCTTGGCTTTGTTACCGTATACAGACTCACACAAATAAGATTGGCAAAGAGGTAGCAAGATGGAAATCATACTACTAGACAAAGTCGCCAACTTAGGCGGTCTAGGTGACACAGTCACAGTAAAATCAGGTTACGCACGTAACTTTTTATTCCCACATAGAAAGGCAGTTCCAGCGACTAAGCTCAACGTTGAGAAGTTTGAACAACGTCGTGCTGAGTTGGAAGCTAAAATTGTTGAACAACTAGCCGCCGCGCAGGTACGTGCTGATAAACTCGCTGCTCTTGAGCCAGTGACTATTGCATCTCCAGCTGGTGATGAAGGCAAGTTGTTCGGTTCTGTTGGTACTCGTGATATCGCTGATGCAGTTACCGCTGCTGGTGTTACAATTACAAAATCAGAAGTTAAATTACCTACTGGTACATTACGTGAAACAGGCGAATTCGAAATTGATATTCAATTGAATTCAGAAGTAATGGCGAAAGTGAAATTGGTAATTATCCGAGAAGCTTAATAGCTGAGACAACATTCAGTGAATGAATGAAGTTTATATATTGAAAACACCGCATAGCGGTGTTTTTTTTGTCTAGAATAAACTGATTACAAGGTCCTGCTCTTTGCGGGTTTATTCAGTCGAGTATTTAGCTTATTTTTATCTATTTGTTTAGTTAAACTGCAAATATATTCTTAAAAACTGTCTGTTACGCATCGTTATCTGATAGCCCTTTTTTTGGTAATATCTCATTGTAAAATGGATAATAAATGTAATATAACTGCCTCATTTCATAAGCCCAAAATTACCTTTAACATCAGTTGATATCAATCAATGTACAACACCACAAAAATTCGAGATTATTCTTACACGGAAGCGTAGGCTTGGCTAGTTTGACTTATTTGGATCGCTTGATTGTCTCGCCAAATTAAAGGTTAACGACTATAAGCAATGGGTATTGTTACGCATAAAAAAGCAAAATGACTGTTGGCTTGATATCAATCCGCTTTCGACGCACTATTATCGTTTATTTGTGCAAGTCTGAATTGATGATGTCTACCAAATCATTCTTACCACCATATTGTTATTACCTAACTGAAGGAATATTTCGATGAAAGAAGCCGTAATCGTCTCTACTGCGCGCACACCCATTGGTCGCGCTTTTCGTGGCGCGTTCAATAATATTAAATCACCTACCTTGACAGCTCATGCAATAAAGCACGCAGTCGAGCGCTCTGGTGTTGATGGTGGTGAAATTGATGATGTGATTATCGGTTCCGTGTTGAATGCAGGTAGCGCAGGTTCGAACGTTGCCCGATTAGCAGCTTTAGCTGCTGGATTGCCTTATTCTGCTTCAGGCCAAACGATTGACCGTCAATGTTCATCGGGCTTAATGGCTATTGCTACTGCCGCTAAACAAGTCATCGTTGATGGCATGGATGTGGTAGTTGCAGGTGGTCAGGAAAATATTTCTGAAATCCAAGCAAAGTATTTTGAATGGGTGAGCCAATGTGTAGATAAAAACGTTACCGATCGAGCCCAACATGCTTATATGCCAATGCTACTCACCGCAGAAAATGTGGCTAAGAAATTTAATATTTCACGAGAAGCTCAAGACGAATACGCATTAATGTCGCAACAGCGCACTGCAGCGGCTCAAGCTGCCGGTAAATTTGATGATGAAATAGTGCCAATGACCTCCACTATGGGCATTATGGATAAAGAAACGAAAGAAGTATCATTTCAAGAAGTTAGATTAGAAAAAGATGAAGGTAATCGCCCTTCAACAACATTAGAAAGTCTGCAAGGTTTGAAGGCCGTTATTGAAGGTGGTTGCATTACCGGAGGCAACGCGAGTCAGCTGTCTGATGGCGCTTCTGCTTGTGTTGTCATGGAAGCTAAAATGGCAGAAAAGCGCGGATTGGCTCCTTTAGGTATTTATCGCGGTATGATGGTTGCGGGTAACGAACCTGAAGAAATGGGGATCGGACCAATATACGCCATTCCTAAACTACTTAAAGTTCATGGGTTAAGCATCAACGATATTGGTTTGTGGGAATTAAATGAAGCTTTTGCTTGCCAAGCGTTGTACTGCAGAGACAAGTTGGGCATTGATCCAGACATCTATAATGTCAATGGCGGTGCTATTTCAATCGGTCATCCTTATGGAATGACCGGTGCTAGAGCCGTTGGCCATGCGCTAATTGAAGGCAAGCGTCGTGGTGTTAAATTCGTGGTTGTTACAATGTGTGTCGGCGGCGGCATGGGTGCAGCAGGTTTATTTGAAATTGCATAACACCTAGTAATCCGCAGGTAGTTTGCGTTAATTTGATTATAAACCCCTACAAGTTAAAAACTTTTAGGGGTTTTCTTTTTTTTGCGAGTATCATTCAGCATCGCATTTGTGCTATTCCTCAAGTTCTCAATTAAAGGCTATTAAAAAATGAAAATACTCTACATATGCACACACAACAGATGTCGGAGCATTTTGTCTGAAGCGATCACAAATAACTTGGCCAGCGCCAGCATTGAAGCTAAAAGTGCAGGCAGTCAGCCTGCTGGAATCGTTCATCCGCTTTCACTGAAGTATTTAAATCAGGCAGGGTATTCGACCCACGATTTGCATAGTCAGTCTTGGGATGACTTTGAAGACTTCCATCCTGATGTTGTTGTCACTGTTTGCGACTCTGCAGCAGGTGAGACTTGTCCTATCTATTTTACTAACAGTATAAAAGTACATTGGGGACTGAGTGACCCGTCTAAAGCAGAGGGTGACGAAGCGGCAATAGAGCAGGCATTCTTGACCTGTATTGACAAAATAGCAGTGCGAGTAAAAAACTTAAAAAGTATTGCCGATAGTGGACTTGATAAAGCTGAGCTCAAAGTTGCCCTTACTAATTTGATTAACGACGGTAATCTGTAATGGGCCTATTTGAACGTTATTTGTCAGTATGGGTCGGGCTTGCCATTATTGTCGGTATTTGCGCAGGTACTATTATGCCTTACGCTTTCTCCTTAATAGCAGAGTTTGAATTTGCTCATGTCAATATTGTTATCGCCATTCTTATTTGGTTAATGATCTACCCAATGATGGTGCAGATTGATTTTACATCGATTAAAGATGTAGGGAAGAAACCAAAAGGCCTGATCCTTACGCTTGTCATCAATTGGTTGGTCAAGCCATTCACTATGGCCTTTCTTGGTTGGTTATTTTTTAAAGTACTGTTTGCCGATTGGGTTGACCCTGAAACGGCAACGGAATACATTGCAGGAATGATTTTGCTCGGTGTTGCGCCTTGCACTGCGATGGTATTTGTATGGAGCCAATTGACTAAAGGCGATCCTAACTACACCTTAGTACAAGTTTCTATAAATGATGTCATCATGATTTTTGCCTTTGCCCCAATTGCGGGCTTTTTGCTTGGTATGACAAATATTACAGTGCCCTGGGATACGCTTTTACTATCCGTAGTGCTGTACGTATTAGTGCCTCTTATCGCGGGGGCGCTTACGCGTAGAAAACTAGATAATGGCAATGACCATTCAAGGTTAGATAAATTTCTCAGTAAAATAAAACCGTGGTCAATTTTAGGATTGCTGGCGACCGTGACATTGTTATTCGGGTTTCAGGCAGAGACCATATTATCTAAACCTCAAGCAATAGTGCTTATTGCCATTCCCTTACTTATTCAAACTTACGGTATATTTGCTCTTGCATATTGGTTAGCTAAACGCATGAAATTACCGCACAATGTTGCTGCTCCTGCCTGCATGATCGGCACGTCAAACTTCTTTGAATTGGCTGTAGCTGTTGCAATATCATTATTTGGTCTGCATTCAGGTGCCGCACTCGCGACTGTTGTTGGGGTGTTAGTTGAAGTGCCTGTTATGTTGTCGTTGGTCTGGTTTATTAATCGCACTCGACATTGGTTTGCGTAAAAACTACAAATCTACTGAAAATAAAGTTAAGCATAATTAGGTGCTATTTCTACTTATATAAACAAAAAATGAACGATTCAGTCATCCATAAAAGTATTTTTCCCCAGTCTGTATAAAATTACCCTACAAAGTGTTTCTTTACTCAGAGTGATGATAAATAGTCGGTATAGACACCGGTAATAAACAAGATAATTAAAAGAGCTAACTATTTTCTAAGCTTCCTCACCCATTCAGCCGCTAGACCATTAATTGAGGCTGCTTCTAATCTTAGAGGTATGTTCTTATCTTTGCTGCGAGTCAAACGCATAATATTGCGAATAGACGTAGTTTTTTGTAAGCGATGCTCTAGTATTATGCGGTCACCAACATGTATTATTCCCGTTTCGATAACTCGGTAGTACCATCCGGTTATTCCTTTTTCGGCAATAAACAAATCCATATTTTTGACGCCATATCGCTGGTTGATTTTAGAGCATGGAGCGCGGGGTGAGTTAACTTGCAATACAACGCCGCCAATACGATAAGTATCGCCAATAAACACATTTTCATCATTCATTGTTGGTGCCGAGATATTTTCTCCAATACTGCCAAAAATTAGGTTGTGAGCAATACTAGGAAATTGATCCTTGAGTGCTTCATAACTTTCTTGAGAGTATTGGTGTATCGCCATTTCGGGGCCTCCATGTAATTTTTTGTTTCCCTGCTCGTCATCACTGGCGCCACCTAATTCGATATGGAGTTGCTCGAATTGCTTCTTAATAATGCTACTTGGTGACCGTCGAGGGCCAAAGGCTTGAGGCTTACCTGCAAATAAAGCGTCCACTAACATCTTTGCTTTTCCTTATATTGCTATGTTGAAAACTTAAATAAATCCATAATTTATAAATCCCCAAAATCATCGATACGCTAGCCAGTTCATATTTTAATAAAGTAGCACAAGCTTGGTTTAAATAAACAAAGGATTCATGAAAGGATACAAAAATCCCCCCAGTTAAAACCCGCTTTTAATTGAAGTGCGACATTCTCTTTTGACAGCCAACGTAAATGGACAATAATAATAAAGTATACTTTTATGATGAAGCCGGATTGGGTAGGTGTCTCCAACAGAACGCAGTGGTGAGAATCGATATTGAGGCTCACTAGGATGGCACAATATCGAGAAGGCATAAAGTAGGGCTAAATATGTAGACAGACGTTGGCTAGAGTTCTGCGATTCTAACTTAACGGGTAATATGGATATTTCTCATGTTCATGGTTGTATAAAGTATCACCTAAATAATGTATCCGCATTCAATCAAATGTTCATGAAAGTTTCATTAAATAGATATATTATTTCTAACCTTGGGCTAAATTGATGAGTGAGAAGCAAAATTCAAATATCGAATGTAGTCTACTTTATTGGTGGTGGCGCAGACAAGACCCGCGAACGTTTCGGTATCATCAGATGGGGACCAACTAATTTGATGGGAAGTGCTAAAGCGACTTTTGATTTGCAAAAGGGGTCTCATTGCGAAAGTAAATATTATGGCTATTTAGATAAGAAAAAAATCATCCAAGATATAGTTAAACAAAAACTAAAAAGTGTTTCTGTTAGGATTAATTTGGTCGGTCATAGCCGCGGTGGAGCAGTTGCAAAAGACATCGCTATGCGAGAGTTGCGTAAACTCAACATCAAGGCAAATATCGTTGTTTCGCTTGACCCTGTCAAAGCAAAACGCAGTAACCGATACAGAGTACCGAGTAAAAAAAGTGTTAATAATGTTAAGACCTATATTTGTGTTTACGCAAACCCGATAAAACGTGATCCAACTGACTATATAGCTATGGTCGGCGGGCAGTATGGTGCTCGATTGCAGTCACTTAGTCACTTATTTGTTGAAGCCGATATCAATCATGGGCAACCTATGCCGATGCTCAAATTAGCACTGAATGATAAGGGGAGAACAGCTTGGGAATTGCTATTGAAGGAGTCAAGAAAGGCATGAATCATTTCCGGTCGTCAATTCAGGTGTTTTTAGTCTTCTTAAAGCTAGGATTTACTGCTTTTGGCGGACCCGTTGCTCATATTGCTTTTTTTCGTGAAGAATTTGTTGTCCGCAAAAGATGGATGACTGAATCAGATTATGCTGAGATAGTCTCTCTTTGTCAGTTTTTGCCCGGACCCGCGAGTAGCCAAGTTGGATTAACGATTGGCTTGTCTCGAGCTGGTTATCTGGGATCGTTAGCTGCGTGGCTTGGATTTACAATGCCCTCAGCCATACTATTACTATTTCTGGCGCTAGGGTATTCAAATTATGGAGACGTTATTTCCACAGGTTTGTTAACGGGATTAAAAATTGTCACTGTTGCCGTCGTTGCTCAAGCAGTTTGGGGGATGTCAAAAAGCATTTGTATTGATAACACCCGTATTACCATTATGCTGCTTTCTGCCGTTGGATTATTGCTTTTTCAATCAGTTTATACACCATTGGCAGTGATCACTCTCGCGGGTATTCTTGGTGTATGGTTATTCAAACCTACTCCGGAAATGACTGAAAGTAGGCTCGCATTTTCTATTTCTCGTTTTGGTGGTGCATTGTGGTTCTTCGTTTTTATTTTATTTTTGTTTGGTCTTCCTATTATGCAACTATTTGTTGACCAACCACTCGTTGACGTTGTGAGTGCATTTTACCGTTCAGGGAGTTTAGTATTTGGAGGGGGGCATGTTGTGCTCCCCCTACTTGAAGCTGAAATGGTAAAAACCGCGTGGGTCACAAAAGATGCCTTCTTAGCTGGTTACGGAGCAACGCAGGCTGTTCCGGGTCCCTTATTTACATTTTCGGTATTTTTAGGTGGGGTATTAAACGGACCTATTAGTGGTGTTTTTGGCGCATTGGTGGCCTTATTTTCGATATTTCTACCATCATTCTTGTTAGTTTATTCGGTGTTACCTTTTTGGAAGAGCTTAAGAGAAAGGCCTCGAATCAGGGCTGCTCTGGCAGGTATAAATGCAAGTGTAGTTGGTATTTTATTCGCTGCACTATATCAACCGGTTTTTGTGGGCGGCGTTTCAGCAACAAACGATTTTATTGGTGTAATAATTGCCTTCGGGGCATTAATGTATTGGAAACTTCCGCCGTGGTTGGTCGTGATAGGAGGTGGGGCAATAGGGGCCTTACTTTTATAAATAGTTCACGCTTTTTATAATTCAACGCAAAGACTCTGCATAATTGACTTCACATCGTTTGCGGCACTAGATTAAAGTCACTATTTACTTTCCTTATATTTTTAACAGACAAGCGGATTTTTTTCACGCATAATAATGGCTCAAAATACAACTGTGCGCTGCAATTGAAATTTCAAGATAAACCAAAAAAAGACGACGTTGAACAGCTTAAGATCCCCCCGCATTCTATCGAAGCGGAGCAATCTGTGCTGGGCAGTATGATGATCGCACCCGACTCGTGGGACAAAGTAGCTGAAATTGTAGTCGAAAGTGATTTTTATAACCGCTCACACCGGACTATCTTTGGTGCAATTATAAAACTCTTAAGTAACAATCAGTCTGTTGATACCGTTACCGTAAAAGACACGTTAGCGCAAAGTGGAAAACTAGATGAGGCAGGTGGTTTCTCTTATCTTATAGAATTGGCAAAAAACACGCCAAGTGCAGCTAACGTATCGGCTTATGCGAGCGTTATTCGTGAGCGAGC